>JBAXMA010000403.1:0-3376 GCA_037134535.1 bacterium | reverse complement strand
CCAGCGGGCCGACAAACCATGGCGAGAGGAATGGGTCCGACGCCTGCACAAGGAATGCCGGGGAATGCAGTGGAACTCACTGCGTTACTGCATAGGGTTTCCGCCCGAATTCTGGTATCGCATAGCTGATGAAGAGGGCATTCTGATTCAGGACGAATTTCCGATCTGGAACATGAAGTCTAGAGCGGGTGATTTCGACAGTAATGAACTGGCAGTTGAGTTTACGGAATGGATGCAAGAGCGATGGAATCATCCGAGCGTTGTAATATGGGACGCTTGCAATGAAACCAAGACACAGGAGACAGGAAAAGCAATCCGGAAAGTCCGCGGCCTGGACTTCTCAAATCGTCCATGGGACAACGGCTGGAGCCAGCCCGTCGATCCGTCTGACGTCCGCGAAGAGCATCCATATCATTTTCAGAACGCCAACTTCAAGCCAGCTGGCATAGCCAATGACAACGGCTTGCTCGGATGGACGCCCGGCGGCAAGAACCCGATGATCGTCAACGAATATGGATGGCTTTGGCTGAACCGCGATGGGACGCCGACCACTCTGACCAAGGACCTGTACCAGAATCTTCTTGGTACCAACTCCACTACGGCTCAACGCCGTCATCTCTATGCCCGGCTGCTGGCGGCCGAAACTGAGTTCTGGCGCTCGCGCAGGGCTTGTGCGGCAGTGATGCATTTCTGTGTACTTGGTTACTCACGGGCAGGCGACAAACCAAGGCCCGAAGGCGGTGCCACGAGCGACCACTGGCTCGATCTCGAGCAACTAATCTGGGAGCCGGAATTCGTGACCTATGTCCGCGACTCCTTCGCGCCGGTCGGATTGATGATCGACGCCTGGGCAGAAGAGTATCCTGCCGGCGCGCCTCGCGAGTTTGCCGTGGTCGTAATCAACGACCTCTACGACTCATGGAACGGTACCGTGCGTTTCCGCCTGCTCTTTGCCGGTGCCACGGTCCAGGAGAAGACACAGGCCTGCGAGGTGCCTGCTCTGGGCAATACCAAGCTGACCTTTACTGTCGATATTCCCGCGAATCCCGGTCAATACCAGATTGAAGCCGCACTCATCAAGGACAATGCCAAACCGGTGCGAAGCCTTCGGGATTTCAAGATATCAGGCAAATAGCCAAATTGAGCTGCATCAATGGCTATTACTTCTAAGCTATCAGCCTTCCGGTAAAACGAGGAGGACAGCAAACAGAATAGCCACGATCAACACGCAACTCAACAATCCTGTACCAATCACAATGCCCCATGTGCCCTTCTCGCCGCCATCAGACACATGCACATCGTAGGGACTCTCCTGAGTCTTATTGTACCATAGGTGAACAACAAGCAGAGAACACAATGGCACAATAAAGCCGGGAGCCCTCTCCGGCATATTCAGAGTCGCCACGAGAACAAACATGGTTCCCATCACTCCCACTAGAAGGGTTTCCTTCGCCGCCCTCGGGTAGCCAAGGGCCCGGTAGTTCTTGGCCATCAGGATCGCACCTGCAAACGGCGAACCAAGGAACGTCGCGAACACTACCTGTCCACTGGAAAACAGTCTGGTCTTCATGAGTTCTCCAGGCATTCATTAACTTCGACATTAATATGAGAAAGCTCTTCAATACCTGACAGCATCTTCCTGTAATGATTCGCTCCCTGCGAATGATCTGACACGATTGACACTATGGCTGAATAGTCACTCGGTCCTACCTTCCACACATGCAGATCGGATACCCTGTCAGTCGTTCCTGCTTCGATCACTGAGCGAATTGACTTCAGCAGGTTCTGCTCAACGGCAACGTCCAGCAGAATGTGCCCGGTATCCTTGAGCAGGCCATACGCCCAGCGCGCAATCAAGGCACTGCCGACAATCCCCATCAACGGATCCAGCCAGATGTATCCGAGCTTCTTTGCCAGTACCAGTGCAATGATCGCAAGAACAGACGTGAGCGCATCAGCAACAACGTGAAGGTAGGCCGCACGGAAATTGTGATCATGCACGTGCCCATGATCCTTATCACCATGATCATGATGGTGATGATGATGCGCCCCACCTCGCAGAAGAAGCGCGCTAAGAAGATTAACGACCAGACCCGCAACCGCGACAACGATCGCCTGATCAAAGTATATGACTGGCTGCGTAAAGAAGCGTAGAACGGACTCCCCGGCCATGACGAGCGCAACGACCGCCAGCACAATAGCGCTGCTGTACCCGCCAAGAACGCCAACCTTGCCTGTACCGAAAGTAAAGCGCGGGTCTTGCGCATGGTGGCGCGCATATCTATAGGCGAAGAGAGAGATACCCATCGCTGCGACATGGGTCCCCATGTGCCAGCCATCCGCCAGCAACGCCATGGACCCATAGGCTAACCCGGCAACAATCTCCACCGCCATGGTCACAGCTGTGACGATCGCAACAATACCGATTCGCCGCTCATTCCCGCTATCTGCAGCGGCGAAAGCGTGACTATGTGTCCATGGCGTAATGTTCTTAGTATGCATACAAATTGAATTCCTGTTAATAAGTTGAGCTGAAGAGTGAGTATATCAAAAGCAAATGTCAAGACGACTGCTTTACCGTCTCCTTCTCCCTTGCCAGTCGCTTTCTCATACAGTACCGTCTTGCATCACTACAAAGAAGCAGCAAAAGACCATGGAGATCAACAAATGAAACAACTGACACCGGGCATATTAATCCTCTCGCTATTGATTTTCACCACGGCACGCGCTGATTGGCCGGATTTCAGGGGACCGACCGGTGATGGTCATGTAACTGCAGCCGACGCCAACAAGCCTATCGGTCTGCCGTTGAAATGGAGCGAAACTGAAAACGTCAAGTGGAAGACAGAAATACCATTTCGCGGCTGGTCAACACCAGTCGTAATGGACAACCAGATCTGGATGACTACGGCCACGCTTGAAGGCAACGACTTCTTCGCCGTATGCGTTGACGCCACAACCGGCAGGATCCTTTTTAACGAGAAGCTTTTTCACTGCGACAAGCCGGAACCGCTCGGGAACAACGTCAATTGCTATGCCTCGCCTTCGCCTGTGATTGAACCTGGCCGGGTCTACGTTCACTTCGGCAGTTATGGTACGGCATGCCTTGATACGTCAAATGCAAAGATCATCTGGAAGCGCGACGACCTGCCTTGCCGTCACTTCCGCGGCCCCGGCTCTTCACTTGTCCTCTTCGAGAACCTGCTGATCCTGACGATGGATGGCATAGACCTCCAGTATATGGTTGCGCTCGACACAAAGACTGGCAAGACAGTCTGGAAGACGGATCGTACCGCAGTCTGGAACGACCTGGATCCCGATGGCAAGCCACACAAGGAAGGCGACTTCCGCAAAGCATACAGCACACCGCTCATTG
>JBAXMA010000402.1:0-3394 GCA_037134535.1 bacterium | reverse complement strand
CATCTGCGATCAGGAACGGCCCGTTCAAATCGTTTTTGCCGGCAAAGCACATCCTGCAGACGATATGGGCAAGGATCTTATCCGGCAGATTGTCCAGTTCGCCAAGCAGGCGAATGTCCGCAAGCGCGTCGTTTTTCTGGAAGACTACGATATGTATATCGCCCGCGACCTGGTACAGGGCGTCGATGTCTGGTTGAACACTCCCCGTCGCTCGCTTGAAGCCAGCGGAACTTCTGGAATGAAGGCGGCCGTAAATGGCGTTCTCAATCTGAGTTCCATGGATGGGTGGTGGTGCGAAGGATACTCTGCCGAGTGCGGCTGGGGCATAGGTGAGGGCCAGGGGTACAGTAATGATCACGAGTATGAAGATACCGTTGAGGCACTGGCCCTCTACAACATACTTGAGAACGAGGTAGTCCCGACATTCTATGACAAGTCAACCGGTGATATTCCCGCACGCTGGTTGAAGATGATGAAAGCTTCAATGCTGATGGCACTGAGATCTTTCACCAGTCACAGAATGACATCAGAGTACAATGCCAAGTTCTACCAGCCATCTATAACCAGATACGACAAACTGATGGCTGATACCGCGGCCAAGGCGCGCGAACTCGTGACCAGGCGCGAAAGACTTGCATCCCTATGGCCGGAGGTGCGGATCGAAATGCCGAAGGCCGGCAAAGATCTCTCAGCCCTCCACGTCGGCGACAAATTTGATATAACTACTTCCGTTCGCCTTGGGAAACTGACCCCCGACGACGTAGACGTGGAAGTTTATTCTGGTATCGTTAATGCCGACAACGAAACTACCGACAGCCAGGTGAAGACCATGCAATTGCAGACCACTGAAGCGAATGGCACGCATATCTTCAAACAGACAATGGTCTGCTCGGCTACCGGCCGTTATGGTTTTACGGCCCGTGTTACACCTCGTGGTGCAGAATGGAAAGACGTCATGCCCGGTTTTATTGTCTGGGCTGACGGAGGTTGACCATCATGGCAACAAGTTCAAAACATGGATCCCGTAATCCACGAATTCTAGTCGTTACTCCGGAGATAACCTACCTTCCCCAGGGAATGGGGAATATGGGCAATCACCTGACGGCCAAGGCCGGTGGCCTCGCTGATGTCTCCGCCGCTCTGGTTTCAACTTTGTTCGAACTGGGCTCTGACATACACGTTGCACTCCCACACTACCGCCGGATGTTCCATATCGAGGTCGCCAACCTGATCGAAGACGAGCTCAGGGTTTTCAAAAGCACTCTTCCGGACACCCGGATACATCTTGCCGAAGATCGCATTTTCTATTACCGCGACTCAGTCTATGGTCATTCAGACGGAGAAAATCCGAAAATAGCCCTGGCATTCCAGCGGGAAGTCATCAACAACATCATCCCGCTGGTTCAGCCCGATCTTATTCACTGTAACGACTGGATGACAGGCCTCATACCGGCTGCAGCCCGCCGTCGCGGCATACCGTGTCTTTTTACGTTCCACAACATCCACACCTACGATGTCACCCTTGCCCGCGTAGAGGACGCTGGCATTGACGCGGCGGAATTCTGGCGCTACCTGTACTACAAGCGGATTCCAAACAACTATGAGGAAAGCCGTGACTCGAACATGGTTGATCCGCTTGCCAGCGGCATTTTCGCCTCCCATTTCATCAACACTGTCAGCCCCACGTTCCTGCAGGAGATTGTGAAGGGCCAGCACGATTTCATACCGCCGCACCTCAGAGCGGAAATCGTCAACAAATACAATGCCGGGTGCGCGATGGGAATCATCAACGCTCCTGACCAGACCTATAATCCGTCGACTGACACGTACCTGAAACAGGTCTTCACTGCCGACAGTCATGCAAAAGGCAAGCTTGCCAACAAGCGCGCGTTTCAAGCTCTTCTCGGATTGGAACAGCGCGACTCGGCACCGATCTTCTTCTGGCCATCGAGACTTGATCCGGTACAGAAAGGCTGCCAGCTGCTGACCCACATCCTCTACGAGACAATTTCACGCTACTGGGATGACGGCATTCAGATCGCCGTCATAGCGAACGGCGCTTACCAGAAACATTTCAATGACGTCGTCAAGTTCCACAACCTCCAGAAGCGCGTTGCAGTCCGCAACTTCGACGAACGCCTTTCACACATCGGCTATGCAGCATCGGACTTCCTGCTGATGCCCTCGCTGTTCGAACCCTGCGGACTTCCCCAGATGATCAGTGCAATGTACGGTTCACTGCCGGTAGCACACGACACTGGCGGCTTGCATGACACCGTCGTGCCGTTGAATTTAGCCGAAGGCACAGGCAACGGGTTCCTCTTCGAAGACTACGATCCCAACGGTCTGCGCTGGGCAATAGATGAGGCAATGAAGTTCCATCGTCTCCCCGCCGATATAAAGGCCACACATCTCTCACGGATCATTACTGAAAGCGCTACGGCTTTCAGTCTGCCAGCCCAGGCCCGGCAGTATGTTTCAATATACGAGAACATGCTCCATAGACCACTTATAAATGCCTTCTAAGACAAACACCTCGATGCACCCGGTTACGCGCAAGGTCAAATCCATCTGCGATGACCCGTGGCTCAATAACTACCGGCAGATTATCCAGCGCAGACAGCACCATGCCTTGAAACTTGAACAGCGGCTCACCGGCAAAAATGTATCTCTTGAAGAATTCGCAAGCGGTCACGAACATTTCGGTCTCCACCACCGGGGTGGCAAATGGTGTCTCACGGAGTGGGCGCCTAATGCTGATGCGATCTACCTGATCGGGACTTTCTCCGACTGGAAGCAGTCGGACCAGTACAAGCTCAGGCGTATTGATGATCATGGCACATGGGAGGCACAATTCCCGGATGGAACATTCAAGCATGGCGATCTCTATCGTCTGCGCATCCGATGGCACGGTGGCGAAGGCGACCGCATCCCGGCATGCGCGCGCCGCGTTGTCCAGGACAACTCAACCAAGATCTTCAACGCTCAGGTCTGGGAGCCGGCCAGGAGCTATTGCTGGGCAAATCCCGAACACTCCACAAGCCACGCAGTGCCCCTGATCTACGAGGCGCATGTCGGCATGGCCCAGGCGGAAGAACGGATCGGAACCTATGCCGAATTCAGGACCACAGTGCTTCCGCGGATAGTCGATGCAGGATACAACACGCTCCTGCTCATGGCCCTCATGGAGCACCCGTACTATGGATCGTTTGGCTACCATGTCTCCAGTTTCTTCGCCGCATCCTCTCGCTTCGGCACGCCTGAAGAACTCAAAGAGTTGATTGATGCAGCTCATGGGGCCGGGATTTCTGTCATAATGGACTTCGTCCACTCGCATGCCGTCAGCAATGAAGTAGAAGGCTTGTCGCGATTTGACGGCACATTATACCAGTAC
>JBAXMA010000401.1:0-3400 GCA_037134535.1 bacterium | reverse complement strand
GTACAAATTGCAGGGTGGGTATTGTGGATGGGAAACCCGTGGCAGGTTCTATGGAAGTTCGCCGAAAGCGTCCTGTGAAGGCTGATGATACGGAAGTCGACCTTGATTCCGAGGAAGTGAAACGCAGCACTTACTGGTTTCCGATGTCCATCAAGGGAGTTTTCCCGATGCTGGTTGACTTGGCGACTGACAAAGTGCCCGTGATTCTGTACGGGGAAGTTTACGGCGGGAGCGTTCAGAGTCTGGATTACGGCATCGTTTCTGGCAAAGGAATTGGATTCAGTGCCTTCGGAATAAGGGTAAACGGTAAGTTCTTGAATTGGGATCTGTTTGTGGGTCAATGCAACAAGTACGGTGTGGAAACTGTACCCGTATTGTGGCGTGGACCATTCAGTATGGCAAAGGCGAAGGAATTAGCAGACGGCACTTCCACTATGGCGGGACATATTAGAGAAGGCACGGTTGTTTATGTCCCGGAGGAAAGGGAGAATCCGAAGGTCGGCAGGGTGATTCTGAAGTACATTGGAACCGAGTACGAGTTGTCGAAACACAAAGATAGGGACACAAAGGATGTGTAAGGATGACTCTTGCGAGACACGCCGCTGGTCGATAAGTCTTTCCATCGCCGCAAGGGCCATAGTCGTAATGGCAGTGGGCGCTTTACGCGTTTGACCGCCAGTTGTTTTAGTCATATATTGCGGATCGTGAGGAGATTGGATGTACACTGTGGCCGCATGAACTGCGGGAGGGGCTTAGAGATGACAAGCGCGACGGCTATAGAATTTGGATCGTTCAATCCACGGCGTAATCTGCCTGAGGCAGTTTCGCGTAAGCGCGGAGAGTCCAACTTCGTGGGGGCTTTCCAGAGATTCTTCACGGCCGGGCGCGAAGGACAAGGCGTGGGCGGACGGCATTTTGAGTTGGCCGGGTATGGAATCGCTGATTTTGTCTGGATGGAGTTTGGCGATCATGGAAATCATGCGGACGCGGCTGCGAATGAGCCTGTTCTGACGGCTTTTGAGATGAAGTTGAAGGACTGGCGTCGCGCATTTTCTCAGGCCTACCGCTACAGCTACTTTTCGAATCGTGCGATCGTGGTTCTCCCGAAGAACGTGGCGAACAGGGCAAACGAGCACCTGGACTTCTTCAAGCGTCTCGGCATCGGCCTGTGGAGTTACGAGCCGAAGTCAGACATCATCGACCGTGTGTTCACGCCTCCCGTTGCGAGGGCAAAGAGCCCGGCGGCGCGGGAAAAGGCGCTGAGCCGGATCTGCCAGAGACAAACCGGAGAACGTTTCACAGCATTGAGAAAGAGGGCGAGAGATTGAAGCGTGGCAGGCTTCGCGGATGGCATGCTTTCCGGACGACATGCATTACCCTGGCTCTCAGCGCGGGCATCCGGCGGAAAGGCCTGGCCGGTGGCCGGATCCCGGTCGTCGGCGAGTGAGCGGATGATTTCCTTTGCGCGATCGGGTTCCATGAGTCTTTCCCTTCTTGTCCTTTTGAGATCAGTCTGCAAGACTTCGGACCGGTTTGCAACGGCGCACAGTCCGCTGCCGAGTCGGCGACGGAGTTTTGACGGACTTTTGACGGTTGCATAGGATTATGGGGCGTGGTACTTTCTATGCGTTTTCGGGGATACTATGAGCTGGGAACCTTTCAGCCTCCACTTTAAGCAGGTATATGACGGTGGTCACCGATACTTGGACCGTTGCGGCGAGTTCATGGTAGTGGCGGAAGACCAACTGCAGCTCATGCCGGAAGAGGTCAATCCGAGTGGATGCAAGATGACGCTGCCGGAAAGCGGCTTTACGGTGCGGCTCGGATCTACGGAACTGGTCATTGTGCAGGAGTTGTATTCAGACAACGGGAAGGAATTCAGCGTTCTGTGCTAGGTACTGGCGGACCTCGTACAGAAATTATTCACTCCTCGTAACGTTGAATCGAATGGCTTTGCATCGAAGTCGTACTGGGCCATGTCATCGTCCGACTCTGCGTTGGCGACGAGCCTGAAACTGGGGAAAGGTTTGGCGGCAGAGCTCGCTCGGGACGTGGACATGCCTGCGCGGCAGGAGAGCATTGATTGTCATTTTGCGGCAGGTAGCATGGATCTGAATTTCCAGATTCATCCAGTGACGTTTCAGAGTCTTACTGTGCAGAAGTTCACGCCGCCACCTTTGGCGACAGCCGCGCAGCGTCGGCGGTTTGCGCGACTTAACAGGAAGGCGGAGCACATGGATACGTCGCTTCGACAGGGAATTATGATGGAATTGGATCTGCTGGAGTTTGATCCGCCGACGGGCTCTTTAGAAAAGCATTTTGAGCAATTGCGAAACAAAGAACAAATCCTTCAGGCGAGGTTCAGAATATCATGACTACGATGACTCTTGGAGCAGAAGCGGCGGTCGGATATCGAATGGACGATGTGGCAGTGGCCGGGGCCTTTGTGCATCTTGCCCCGCACGTTGGGGAGACACCTCGTGAACATGCCAACGTTAGAGTGCGGAGCATGGACCCGCGCGACACGAGACCGGCGGATTTGCAGAAGAAGAAGGTGTTGCGCCGAATGCAGGGCTTTCTGATCGAGATTGTCGGCGATGAAGCCAAGGTGGCGTTTGTCGAGGGCGGCGTTACGCACGAGTACTATATTCCGTGGAAGCACCTCCACGGTGTCGGGATCGGGGCAGAGAATCAGCCTTTCCAGATGGATGAGGTAGAAATCAAGACTGAGACTGGTGTCATCGTCGGTTACGAATTTCAGGCTCTGGCAAGGCCTTCTGACGCGTTTCCGGACAGCTTCAAGTTGGATGCGGAGCGTGAACGGAAACGAAACCTGATCTTCAAGGCCTTTGGGCATGCTAAGACTTGACTTCTATGAGTCTGGTGACGGCGAAACAATCATCCTGACCTTTCCGAACGGCGGGATTGGCATTGTTGATGCACATCCCTCCCCAACCGCTAGTCGTCCGGCCATCCTCGATTTGATCCGTGACCGAACCGTTCATTTCGTTTGCCTGACACACCCTCACTGCGACCATGGCGAGGACTTGATCCCTGTTCTGGAAAAACACCCGGACGTGCAGGCTTTCTGGCATACGGTATCGGACGTTGATGTGACGCTGTTTCTTCAGCAAGAAGCCATGAACTATCCCAACTACCCGAGTGCTTGCCGGGAAGCTGTTGAGAGAATGAAGAAGGGGTGGGCGGAGTTCCTGGTCGACCTCTATGGAGCTGTCGTTGAGAGGGGAATCGACCGGCATCAGTTGCGAAATGATCTCCGACCGGAAGTGATAGATGGGGTGGAGATCCATTTTCTTGGTCCGGACGAAAACATGGCGCAGCGGTTCGTGGACGCCCACAACGCTCGATTGAGGGACTTCAAGGCAGCGCTGCCGGACCC
>JBAXMA010000400.1:0-3429 GCA_037134535.1 bacterium | reverse complement strand
GACTACAATGGGAGTGCGGCAAAACATGACAGTTTTAATTCGGCACGTAACAAATCAATCAGCCATTCACGAAAAAGTCGAATATTCTTATCCGTGACGTCCGAGTAATCCGTGGTTTTTCCGGTTGACCAGAGCAGTCACCAATGGAGTGCGAAGCGGCAGCAAATGCCTGGCTACTCGGCAATAGTCACCGGCGTACCGATCGGAATGAGCATGTGTATTTCCTCTACATCCGAGTTCCGCATGCGAATACAACCGGCGCTCACTGGTTTTCCGATTGAAGTGTCATCCCTTGTTCCATGTATTCCCAAGCCGCGTCTGTCTTCTGCTGGATTCTTAGGATCCTTTATTGCCATCCATCGCGTTCCAAGCAAGTTCCGTTCATCCCCCGCCGGAATGGGTCCCTTTCCTTCAGGCCACCAGGTCGGATTGACTTCCCTCGATGTCACCACGTAGACACCGGGGGGCGTCTTGCTCTGCGCACCGACACACACGCCGTAACGTTTGAAGAACTTTCCGTCCAGCTCGAGGACGAGCTCAAATTTCGACTTACTGATGGCAATCGTAAACCGTCCGTTCAGCACCTTAAGAGTCTGGCCGCTCCGGATTGTATGGCCGGTTCCCAACCCGTTCATTCTGGCAATCAACTCCGATGTGGTCTTATTCTTCCGGGCTATCTTCTCAACCGCATCATTCGGCTTTACGACATAATCAACCTTCCACGGCGACTTTTTCCGGGACAGGAGTTGTTCGATATTGTCGCTTCCAAGTCTTTCCTCAAGCACCGATCGCTGGCTTTCACTTTGTGCTGTATCTACCAGTCCGGTCGAAGACTCAACCACCATCGGAGGCATAACAGCAGGCACTGCCCTGGCAACCACAGTGTCATTTGATCTCTTGACCTGAACAGGCACCGCAGCTGCCGGACTTTGAGGGACCACAGATGCCTGAACCGGTGAAGCAATGACCCGAACTGCGGTCTCTTTTGAAGCAGGTGCTGCCACAACACTTTTGCCGGTCCCTGTGGAATTACGATTGGCTGCCAGCAGTCCCAGCCGATATGCTGGATATCCCGCCACTGCGGCTACAATGAGAATTATAAGCCACGGTTTGCGCCTGGGAAAGAGGCCGTCATCAAGCTTGTCGCTGTTAAGTTTCAAGGATTAGATGGTAATAACAATGTTTGACAGCGAGTTGTTATCAACTGGTGGAACCTGTCCGCCTGTCGGAAGATCGGCCACGCCAATCACATCACCGGCCTTGATTACATTGCCTGCCGGATCATGCTCAAACCATGAACCGGTAAGTGTTCGATTAATGAGAAGCGCCGTGGTGCCGCTGCCCGAATTCAACTGCTGGCCCAGTCTCTGGCGAATGATTCTTTCCTGTATACTCATTTCCTGTTGCTGGGAATATTCGGCCATGAACGATCCTTCAATTGTAGTATTTGCCTTCTTACCCATACCGGTAACCTGATACTGAATAATCAGAATGCCAGTCGCACCGAGCTGGCCGGAACCACTCGTTGATCGCACCGACACTATAATCCCGTCGTACCGGTCCCCATTGCCATCCGTAATGGAAAGCCGGTTCCCCTGCTGCTCCACAAACATCTTGTAGATCGGCTTGCCGCTGTTCCCCTGCGTTATGGAATTGCTGGCAGTTCCGGTCGAGTCAGGAGGTGTGACCGACGAACTATTATTCTGCAGCCACTGGTATCGTGCAAGGAACTGGGTCCCGTTGTCAGGCGCTACACCTTTAAAATCAAGCGCCCAGCGTCCAGTCTCATATTCAATGGTTCCAGTTGTTCCGGCGGTTCCCGTCATCGTGCCATCCCCGTTATCAACAAACACATAACCACTGCCTGCAACGGACATGGTGAGCGGGACAATATTCGGGTTATCAAGTATGCCCTCAAGAATTGTGCTCGTACCGTTCCCATATATGATGATCTCTGATTGAACCGTGCGGACTGTCCCCGAAGTACTGCCAGTACCACTGCCGCCACTACCAGTTCCTGAGGAGTAGGCAGGATCCAGAACCATCATGCCACCGACAGTAGTCGAGCGGTATGCACCGGTCAGATTTATCCAGGAGAAACCGGTATCGGTCCAGGAACCCGCATCACCGGGAGCCTCCCATTCGCAACCAGCGGCGATGGCAACTACCGCGAAAACAAGCATTTTTCGAATACCAGCCTTCATGCAAGCTCCTCCCGGAGATGATCGAATTAATCCATGTTCAATTTGTACGATAGTATTCTATCCAACGCCACGAACAAGCCCAAAACACTTCAATTGCACTCCCTCAGAACCTGTGAAATAGTTTCCGGCGCGGGTGGCACCGCGCCCTCCCTTATCGAAATCGCTCGATCTTGCCAGAATTGGGAGGGCCGGCTGCCACGCCGGCCGCTCTTGTACAACTCTTTCACTGCTTCTGAGTCATTACCCTCAATTGCAGCACCTTATGGCTCATACGTCAGGCTCAGCCTGTAGAAGAACAAGCGCTCAGTCGCAGCTGTCGCATCTGTCAACCCGGTCATCACGTTGGTATTCCCAGGCGACACCAGACTGCCGATTTCTGTCCAATTCACAAGATCATCGCTGCGCATCAGGTGATATCGCACCTTGATTGTCTTGATATTGGAGTGAATGGCCCACGATATGACAGGGCGCCCTGAAGCATCTTGTATGATCGCAGAGACGCCTACGACGCTGTTGGTTGCCGGATTTATCGGACTGCTTCCGGCGGCTACTTCCATCAGATCGCTTACCCCATCACTGTCGCTATCGCCGAGTGACGGATTCATATCAGACACCGCCTGGTACCCTGCGACACTATTCCACTGGAGCTCTACCGCGGTCGGGATGCCGTCGTTGTCATCGTCCATGCTTGTGGCACTCATCCCTACCCATGTCGCCTCCATCCCGTCCGGCACACCGTCGCCGTCCGTATCAGCCTTCCGCGGGTCTGTACCGAGTTCATACTCATGCAGGTCATTGAGCCCGTCTCCGTCTGTGTCTGAATAGCCGGGGCTGCCATATACAGCACCTGCGCCGGCAGTGAACAGACTACCGAAGTTCTCGTACTCCCAAGCATCCGGAAGTCTATCGTTATCTGTATCACGGTCACGAAGGACAACTCGCCTGTCTATGACATTGCCCGGAATACCCAATGATTGCACTTTATAGTCGTTCGCAAACATTCCCTGATCCTTGACAAACCCGAACGACTCCCAGTCATCGAGCTCACCATTGCCGTTCTGATCATTGAAGGCCCTGAGGTAGTAACCGCCCTCTCGCAAGCCCATCAGCTTGAATTTGCCCGGCTTCTTCAGGCGGGCACGAGTAACTGGCGTTCCGCTGAATCCGGGGGATTCCGACAATTCAACAATAATGTTGAAATTGGTGACTTTGCCGAAGTGGAACA
>JBAXMA010000399.1:0-3449 GCA_037134535.1 bacterium | reverse complement strand
GTTTCGCAGTTACTATGTTTCCATCAGCAACTGCCGCGCCGTCCGCACGCCGATCCCGAATCGCGTTGCGCCCTGGCGATTCATCTCGAGCAGCGTCTGCATATCCCTCACTCCGCCTGCGGCTTTGACCCCGCAGCGATCACCCACTGTCTGCTTCATCAACTTCACATTCTCAAACGTCGCACCGGTCGGAGCCCAGCCAGTCCCCGTCTTAACGAAGTTGGCGCCTGCCTGCACGCACAACTCGCAAGCCCGTACAATCTCATGCGGCTCCAAGTAGTGGCACTCAAGAATGACTTTGACCGGGTGACCACAGGCCGCATCTACAACCGCACGGATATCGGCGAGGTACAAATCATCTCTGCCAGCCTTCAGCCATGCAATATTATTGACCATGTCGAACTCGCGGCAGCCCATGACCAGCTGCTCCCTGGTCTCATTGACTTTCCCTTCCGTGGTTGCGGCGCCATCAGGAAATCCAACCGTCGCCGCAACTCTGGTGACCTGATTGTCGCCCAGCAGCTCAACGATGTACGGCACATGAGCAGGCAATGCGTAGACAGCATATATCCCGTAGCCCTTTGCAAGGTCCACAGCTTCACGCATTTCATCAAGCGTGCTCGATGCCTGCACACAGCTCAAGTCGATCATTCGGGCTAGTTCGGTCTTTGTCATCTTCGCCTCATGCTCCTCAGACACAAGAGCAGGCCATTCTCTATTCGATGGCCGCGGCGCGGGTGGCACCGCGCCCTCCAGTAAACACCAAAACCCCTCGATATGCTTTGAAACGGGAGGGTCGGGTGCCACCCCGACCGATGCCCATGTCTTATTCTGAAGAGACACTGTGAACGAACTACAGCGCCATCTTCAGCACGTTCATCACATCGGCCTGAGTCATCACCGGGTTGCAGTTAAGATTGCCATCGGCACCGAACGAAACCTTGACTGCATCCTTCAGGATCGGGGCAAGGTCCTTGTCCTTGATGCCGGCATCACTCAATCTCGTAGGCACCCCGATCTTCTTCAGAAAAGCCTGAAACCGGTCAATACCCTCCTTGATCACAGCTGCACCGGTCTTTCCCTTCGGGTCAACATTCATGACGCGAATTGCAAACCGGGTGTAAGCATTCGGCTTGCGGGGCGCATTGTATCGCATCCAGTGAGGCATCAGCATTGACAGGCTGTTGCCGTGATTAACACGGTGACGGGTAGTCAATACATGTCCGATCTGGTGCATCGGTGTCCATCCGTCACCCGGCCAGGACCATCCGTTGATTGCGCAGGTTGCTGCCCACATCAGATTACCGCGCGCCTCCAGGTCGCCAGGGCAATCAAGAGCCTTCATGGCGTTTTCCATTACGACCCGCATGCACCCTTCCTGAAAATAGTGCTGGAGTGGCGTGTCCTCACGGGAATTAATATATATCTCCAGAACATGCGAGATCGTGTCTGCCGCCGCGCTGGCCGACTGAGCACGAGGCAATGAGGCTGTCAGTTCCGGATCAAGAATGGCCAGCGTCGGAAAGATACACTCGGCCCAGATATAGGACTTCTCGTTCAGCTTCCGGTTAGTGACGACGGCGCACATGTTCATCTCGCTACCGGTGGCCGGCAGGGTCGGAATAGCCATGATTGGTAACGCCTTCGCCGGTGGTACGATCTTCGCATCCGACCCGTCATGTCTGTGATAGACCATGTTCCACAGGTCACCCTTGTAGAACACACCGGCCGCAATGGCCTTGGCACCATCCATGACAGAGCCGCCGCCAACTGCAATAACCAGATCGCAGCGCGACTTCTTTGCCAGCGCCACGCCCTTCGCCACGGTTTCAATCGATGGGTTCTCTTCAAAGGCATAAAATTCGGTCACTGTGACACCGGACTTCTTAAGCATTGCCTTAATGCGCTTCAGCAGCGGCAGCAACACACCGGGCTCTTTGTAGTTCACAAGGAGCGCTCTCTTGCCAAGCTCAGCCGCCTTCTCGCCAGCAACATTGACCTTGCCGATACCGAATACAGTGCGAACCGGATTATAGAAACTGAATTCAAACATGTTTCACTCCTA
Source organism: bacterium (assembly GCA_037134535.1). GTDB lineage: Bacteria > Verrucomicrobiota > Kiritimatiellia > SPBP01 > SPBP01 > JBAXKQ01. Next base: position 1,384 of record JBAXMA010000399.1, on the reverse strand, counting down.
TGTTATTCCTATGCCTTCGCCCTTCGCTCATCCGCTGACGGAATCATCCGCAACAACTTCAAGCAAACCGGCGCAAGAACCAGGACCAGCGCCAGCGCGATCAAACCGTTGACATTGCCATTTGTCATGAACGCCTGCTTGAACGAAAATAGATTCTCCTTTACGGTGGGACCTGTAAGAGGCGAATATGGCATGATCCCTGTCCATAAAAGGAACGGCTGGATAATACAGCAGAGAGTTATGCCTACGGTCGGCGGATCGATATGCGAATCGCCATAGGCAGTGAAGAGGAACGCCGCCATCTCACAGAGATATCCGGCCAGGACCGCGAACGCGAGACCCCAGGCCACGTTGCCGGTTACCGCTGTTGCGAAGAATGCGCAAATAGCGAAGTGATGCGCGGCAATCACCGCCTGACCCAGAATCATGAATGTATAGAGAACGCAAAGGACTCCGAACATAAGAAGATGGAAGTTGACGTTGATATACGTCAGATATGCGCCGAAGAACCCGACCGTCACAGCGAGCAGCATAAGCTGCAAGTTATCATGCTGCCATGGCACCCAGCACTTCTGCTCGCTGCCTACCCAGCGGCGGACGTTCGAATCAACTTTTCCAAATGCACCGGTCTTGCCGAAGAGAAGCCGCCCGATGATTGCCGCTACTGCAATGCCCGTTGCGACGGCATTCGTGGAGGGCAGCGGGTCAGTCATCCCCTGAATTGAATACCCAGGCAACTTCCAGCACAACCAGGTGCAGAACGCACCACAGAGCCCGCCCAACCCGCCGACGAGCAGCACATCAGGCCTGTTCAGACCCGCAAGCGGTTTACAGATATCACGCCCGTTGTGGAATCCGGCATGATGCTGCGCATAGACAGCAGCCCAACCGCCGCCAAGAAATGAAGCCTGAGGACCAAGGAACGGGCCCCACGTGACCCATGCATCAATAGCTCCGGCCGCTCCGGCCGCTCCCGACAGCATGCACACCGATGAAATGACAGCCGCCAACCCGCAGAACACAAATGCACAAAGCCCGCCAACAGCTGCCCCAAAGACACCCCCACAGAACGCGAGCACCATCCATATCACCATCTCGGCAGGATCATTCGTCCACATAATCACCTCATGAATAATACAACGCTTTTACGACAGTTCACTCGTAGACTAAAACGCTTGAATGTATCCATTACCAGAATTTTGTCAACAGACATCAAGGGGTGGATGGGCCCGCGGCCGTCAGCAATTCGGGTGCATCTGCGATCAGGCGGGGCCCGGCCGGAGGCTTCGCCTCACCATGCAAGAAACAGACTCGTGGCTAGGTGAGGCCAACGGCATAGCTATCAAGCTAAGGTATTTCCATGATCGTACTCGTCGTCGTCCCT
>JBAXMA010000398.1:0-3457 GCA_037134535.1 bacterium | reverse complement strand
GTTAACTACTCTCCCGCCTAACTATCCCGTAAACTTTGTCGTCAACTAACTTCGACCGAATATAGTTAACGACAAAGTTTACGCAGTAGTTATCCGAAGTAGTTAACGACAAAGTTTGCGGTTTAGTTACTCCGTGGTAAAGTCTTCTCCTGATTCAGACCACTCACATCCACGCGCTTACGCTCGCGGCCACAAACAATCGTTACGTCTTCTCCCAATTAATCGTCGCCGTAATCCTTGTCGTAATCGTTGTCGATTACTTGTCCCTCAACTGCCCCTTGTTGTCATCGTCGACAATAAATAGCACCCGGATCGACAATGATTCCGACAAGGATCACAGAACCGTATTCTTGCCGCTTGGATTACCTGTGACTTTGTGTTCAAATGATCGTCTATGGGTTGTTGCACTATACCAACAGGTGGCAGAAGACTCTCGTGGCCTGTGCTGGCTGCTGGGGGCATGGCATTCTCCGTCGGGTTTCTGGTGCTCGCATTGTCTTCTTTGTTCCTGCCTAAAGTGCGCAATATTCGAGATCGCCTGGAAAAGTTTGCCGAGGTGATGTATGGCGACCTCAGACGGGAGAATATGCCAACCATCCGTGAACTTCGCTGCAGGATATGCGGCAGAATTCTGCGGTATGAACCTGTTCTGGCTGGTCAAATCTATGCACGTTTCACTACATTGTGCGCTACGATATTCTCATTGATGGTCGTATCTCTTCTTGCTGCCGCGGTCTCTTCCGCGAATGCTTTGATAGCAGTGTGCTTCAGATGAAGCTGAATCCTGATAAACTGCGGCTTGAATTCCCGGCTCTGCAACAGAGTTTACGCGGCCGTTCGATCGTCTATCTTGACAACGCCTGCACGACTGTTCCGCCGCAGTCGGTCATTCAAGCGGTTTCCGATTTCTACAGCCGGTTCCCCGGATGTCATGCCCGAGCCTCGCATTTCTTCGGCCGGAAGGTCACTGAATACTACGAGAAGACTCGGCAAAAGCTTCAGCTCCTGATTAACGCCGGCGACGGCGGCCAGATCATTTTGCTTCCCAATACGACCACTGCCGTCAATCTGGTTGCCAATGGCATCGGCCTCAAGAATGATGAATGCGTCCTGTGTTCAAATATTGAGCATAACTCAAATCTGTTGCCATGGCAGATACATGCGAAGAAAGGCTTGTTGCGGCATCGCGTGTTTGAGCTCCGTCAGGACAATACGTTTGATATGGGGAGATTTGCAGCGGCTTTCAGCCCTGACGTCAGGCTTGTATCTGTTGTGCACAGGTCTAATGTCACGGGTGTTGCCTTGCCCATAAAGCAAATATGTGACTTTGCACATGAACGTGGAGCAATTGTGTTTGTTGATGCTGCCCAGAGCGTGCCGGAGCGCGCTGTCGATGTGATGGCAACAGGGGTTGACCTTCTCGCGTTTTCCATGCACAAGGCTTACGGTCCGTCAGGGGTTGGTGCGCTCTACGCTCGGGATGAACTGCTCCACACTATGGAACCTCTGCTCGTCGGCGGTGAGGGCGTCGAGGATACGACGTATGATCGCTATATTCCCTCCGTAGCGCCGGCCCGGTTTGAAGTCGGGCTGCAAAACTATGCAGGGATTGTGGGCTCCGGTGTCGCGGCTGACTTCCTGATGCAGTTTTCCGTGAAAGACATTCATGATCATTTGCAGGCGTTGAATGCACTGGCTACTCAGGAACTTCTGAAGCTGCCGGGAGTTATGATTCTGGGTCCGGCGGATCCCGCACTGCGGGGTTCCATCTGTAACTTTGTTCTCGATGGGGTGGACAGCTATGATGTCGCCTCTTTGCTGGACGAGTACTCCAATATTATGGTCCGGCCCGGAAAGAGTTGCGTCCATTCCTGGTTCAATGCAACTAAGACACCTGATTCCGTGCGCGTATCGTTCGCGCTATACAACACACTTGATGATGTTGAAATTCTGGTCGAAGGGATTAAGCGAATCCGGAAGAACATCGGTGGCGTGAAGTGACTATGAAGCAGTGCACTCGTTGTATTCAGACAGAAGCATATCCCGGCATCAAGTTTGACGAGCAGGGAGTTTGCTCGCTCTGCCACGCCTTTGATCGTCGATGGCGGGGTAGGGAGGCCAGCGAGAGTGAGAAGAATCTTCAGGCAATCCTGAGCAAAGCGCGGCGACTCAATCCAAAGTACCAGGCCATCGTGGGACTGAGTGGCGGCAAAGACAGCAGCTACACCGCGCATCTCATGGTGAAGCGATACAAGGTCAATGTGCTGGCCTTGACTCATGACAACGGATTTCTGTCCGATGGCGCCCGGAAGAACATCGATCTGATGGTAAAGAAGCTGGGCATTGAGCATCGCCAAATGTCCCTGAATCCGGATCTGCGGAAGAAGATGTACCAGTCTTTGATCAAGAACCGGTGCACGGACTTGTGCATGGTTTGTGTCAGTGACATGCTTTCCTCCATGAATCAACTGGCACTTAAAGAAGGTATTCCGCTGATCGTCTGGGGATTGTCGCCGCGCACGGAGCCCATATTTGTCTCAGAGGTATCCTGCACCATGGATTGGCGATACCTTTTGAGCGCTACGAGACCTCACTTGAAGAGATCCGATCTCGGCGATCTTCGATACATTGACCTTCCGTGGTTGTTCTATGTTCTCATCGTTCGAGGCATTCGCCATGTCATGTTGCCGGAGTACGTGCCGTGGCATGACAGGGACATAGCCGAATTTCTTTCCCGCGAATACGGCTGGGTGGATTACGGCGACGGAAGTCACCATTTTGACTGCTCAGCTTATCCTGCCATGGAGTACTTCATGTATCGCCGGCTTGGCATGACAAAGACAAGTGAACTTGTCTCGCAGCTGGTCCGCTCCGGACAACTCTCACGGGATGATGCACTGGTACGGATGAAGACTTGTGAGACCGTCAGCGAGCCTGTTGAGTCAGTTAAAAGGTTCTGCAGTCAGGTTGGAGTGTCACGCGATGAGATCCAGCCATTTCTTGAGGGCAAAACCTTCGACTATCATCATTTCTCAGGCTACACAGCGCTGCTCGAGCGGATGAGCTGGGTGTTCTGGCTGACACACAAGATGGGAATCACCACCGAGAGCTTTTATGAGAAGTATAAGCGGCGGTAATACATTGCGCGCATGACAAACTTCTGAAAGATCATAGCAACCTCAAGTGATATCCCGGATACGCATAATAGATCAGTTTTTCCTAAGGTGGCAGCTGCCGTCCCCGCCTGCTCCCGACCATCGGGAGGGCTGGCAGTCCCGCCTGCTCCCGACTGTGTCATGTACGGTCTAGTAGCGGCGTCGTGCCTGCCCGCCCTCCGGTTTTAAGAGCAAATCAGTGTCTGTCTCCGCGGGCGCATCTGCGATTAGGTGCAGTGTGTCTCGTCTTTGTCCCGACGCGCCGGGACTGAAACAAGAATTTGCTCACATACACAATCTAT
>JBAXMA010000397.1:0-3487 GCA_037134535.1 bacterium | reverse complement strand
GGCAAATATAGTAGAGATTACGAATGCAGAGCAGTTCGACAAGGCTATTGCAGGAGGTGTAGTACTTGTTGATTTCAATGCAGACTGGTGTGGTCCATGCAGAGCGCTGAAGCCGATAGTAGGCAGTCTGGCCGACAAGTTTGCGGGAAAGGTAGCTGTACTGTCAGTTAACGTGGACAAGCAGCAAGAACTGGCCAGAAAATATGGTATATCAAGCATACCGGATGTAAGGTTGTTCAGTGGTGGCAAAGAGGTCGAGCGCTGGATAGGCGTGAGACCGGAAGAAACGTACAAGGCTGCGACTGAAACAATGCTGGGGGGAAGGCCATAGGATGGTGGCAGGTGGGAAGTGCGTGGTATATCTGAGAAATGTAAAATGTAATGTGAAGAAAGGTGGTTGAGTAGATGAAGAAGACCAAGGGCGGCAACGTGATGGACCTCGAGGGTGCGATCAAGTACGAGAGTGGTGCGATTGTAAGCAAGACATTGATAGAGAAGAAAGATTCTGATTTATCTCTCTTTGCATTTGATAAAGGGCAGGGGATGAGTGCTCACACTTCTCCGTATGACGCAGTGGTGCAGGTGCTGGACGGCGAGGCTTCCATAGTGATCGGGCGCAAGCCTGTTAAGGTAAAGGCCGGTCAATTGGTGATAATGCCATCGAAGGTGCCGCATTCCTTGACTGCCAACAAGCGGTTTAAGATGCTTTTGACGTTAGTGAAGTAGAAGTCGACAAAGAACGTTTTAGAAGAAGTGACAAATGGAAAACGTTTTGAAAGTAGCCCTGAGCTTCTGGGAAACATTGGGACAGATGGCGCCTTATCTGCTGATAGGGTTCTTCGTGGCAGGGCTACTTTCTGTAATGGTGTCTCCAGAGTTGATCCAGAAACACCTGGGCGGGCGCGGCATCTGGCCTGTCATTAAGGCCTCGCTCTTCGGGGTGCCGCTGCCGCTTTGTTCATGCAGCGTTATTCCGGTCGCGATCTCACTCAGCCGGCATGGCTCCAGCAAGGGCGCCACGACAGCTTTTCTTTTGTCTACGCCCCAGACCGGAGTGGACAGCATAATGGCCACATACAGCCTGCTGGGACCGGTGTTCGCCATATTCCGGCCAGTGGCAGCATTTGTGGCAGGGTTGGTCGGTGGTGGACTGGTAGATGCCTTTGAGAAGGCGGACAAAACTGTCCAGACTGCGGCTGAGCGTAGTGATGATTGCTGCGAACTTAGCAGAAAGCAGAACTGGCTTGTCAGAGTTCTTCATCACGGCTTTGTGGTCTTGCCACGTGACATTGGCAGGCCAATGGTGATCGGCCTGATTGTTGCGGGAATAATCACAGTTCTTATTCCAAAAGGTCATCTCTCCGGCGTTGCTGGCACAGGCATAGCGCCAATGCTTGTGATGATGGCGATTGGGATACCGATATACGTTTGTGCAACTGCGTCGGTTCCCATAGCGGCTGCAATGATTGTTGCAGGCGTTTCGCCTGGGGCGGCTCTGGTTTTTCTGATGACCGGGCCGGCGACAAATGCGGCGGCACTTGCTGCGGTTTGGAAAGTGATGGGGCGGCGGACAGCCTTGATCTATCTTGGTGCAACGGCCGGAACGGCACTGGCCTCAGGTTTGCTGTTGGACTTGATTATCACTCCAACCTCAATTGCGACAGGGATTTGCTCTGCACATGCGATGTTGCCGTCATGGGTCGAGGCGGGATCAGCTGTGCTTCTGTCTGGCATTCTCGGAGCTGGTGTTCTCAGGATCGGGCAGAAGTACGGCAATCAGAATAACGAGGATCATACCGGACCGGCAACAAGGTTCAAGGTGGCTGGCATGACTTGCCAGCATTGTGCCGAGAGTGTCAGAACAGCAATCTTGAAAGTGCCAGGGGTGTTATCCGCTCGAGTTTCGCTTACCGGCAGTTCTGTTGAAGTGAGTGGGTTGGGCTTTGATCCAGCGAAGATCAAGGATGAAGTTCATAAAGCAGGCTACTCGTTGAGTGAAGACGATGCCGGAAGGAAAAGCGGTCAGTAGTTGCGCAACCTGATCGATTGATCCGGCTGGTATTTCAGTCCTTGTTGCGGTTGCCTGCGTTCTGACCGCGGTCAATCCGTTGAAAAGAGAACTCTACTTTTGTTTTTGTCGGGCGTCCGTCAATTTCGAGGACCGGGTAAGCGAGAAAATTGATCGTACCAGCAGCAGGCGCAGGGGCAACCGTCAGGTCGCGGCCGTGGCTGAATTCAAGCCGGTTCGCCGGGTGGTGTCCGAAATAGTAGGAAGCAAGTGCTGAATACTTGTCGGCCTCGCTTATGTCAACCGGCCACCACTTGCCGTCGGCATAGAACTCGGCCCAGCAATGATAGCCATCTATCCCGCCCTCGTAGCGTTCTGAGGGTATTGCCACCCCTATTGCGAATCGTGCAGGGATGCCGGCAGAGCGTGCCAGTGCTATAAAATAGGCATGGAAATCTGTGCAATTGCCGGTGCGAATGTCACAGGCATAGAGTGCGTCGCCATTACCCCAGCCAGTTCCATATTTCATGTAACGCATACGGTCAATGACGTGATCATACAGGGCTCGTGCGCGTACCAGATCGCCGCTCTTGCCGGCAATGATTCCTTCAGCAATTTCGCTGAACCTACTGTCCGAAGGCACAAGAAGTTCGGGCTTCAGGTATTGTTTGAGATCAGTTTCCAGTGAAGCATAGGCAGCCTTTTCACGCCGCTGCACATGGTAGCTCATCTCTATGGCTTTTCCACTGTCGCCGGGGCCAAGTTCCAGAAAAAGAACCTTGTTGCTGTGCGTTAGATCTTCCAGCAGGCGCTGCTTTCCTGGGGCGGTAATTGACTTGACCACAACGGTCTGGAATTGATCTGCGCTCGGGTAGGGGAGCCACATGCGGGCAGAATTGGTTATTGCAGGCAGTGTTGCACGGTACAGGAAATCGAACTCGTCATTGCCAGTGATGACTCCAAGCAGGCACTGCGGAGCCTTGTCTGTCGGAACACGCCGCCAGATAAGATCTTTTTTCTGTTCCCATACGTAATATGGTTGCCCGTTGATCTTGTGCGGCATCGTCTCGGTCACGATCATTGTGCCTGGATCGCCGGTGAGAAAGAAATCCACGTCATATACATCGCCGTTGGTGTCTACCAGGTCAACGCAGGCGAAATGGCGTCTTGGTCCCAGATTGGCCAGATACTCGGTGTGGACTCGGACCAGCTTCAGCGACAGGAGCTTATCCCCCATTGCGAGTCTGAAGAAACCGTTACCGCTACGGGTCAGTTCGTCGATGTGCTTCTCAATGCCGGCCTGGATATCCGCGGTTACAACAGTGGGTACAGAGTTTGTCGGGACAGCCTGTCCGGTCTGCTCGACTTTAGAGCAGCCAGCAGCCACACTGCCGAGCAGGACTGCGAAAACAGCAACCCTTGCAACTTGGCAATACACAGCTGCCGCAGTCCGTACACAACTGCTGGAGGGTTCGATAT
>JBAXMA010000396.1:0-3490 GCA_037134535.1 bacterium | reverse complement strand
GGCCCGGGATACTGCGGTCCATGCCGCCGGCGTCCATTCCACCTCTGCGCCGGTCCGGCTTCGACCCGATACGTTTCCGGCGACCGACAGGAACGGGGACGCGTTGTCCGTCGCCTGACCATGAATTGTCAGCGCCGCCGGTTCTGTCGTCGCCTCCTTGGTTGTGAACTGAATCCACGCGTTGAGTAACGCCGCGTTACTGGGAATCGTGACGCTCTGGAAGCGAATACCAACCGTCTGGTCGCCCTGCAAATTGAATGTATCGTTTACAAGCTCAAGATCGCTGCTGGCCAGATAGACATACCCGGATTCCCCTTCTTCCGCATCATCCTGCGACGCTGCCACAACAAAGTCGCCGGTTGTGACTGTGCCCGACGGTTGGACCACTATCGTAACGTCGTCACTCGCGGTCAGCGCCCCGTCAGAAGCGGTCAGACGCAGCACGTAGACGCCGGCAACGGGCAGCGTGATGATAGTGTTTGGCGCCGTAGCGTTCCTGAACACCGGCGCCGCGGGTCCGCTCACAAGGATCCAAGATGAGGAAACGGACAATGGCAGGCCGGGCAGCCCGTCGTCGTCCACTATCCCATCCAGCCGGATCATGCCGGACGGCAGGGTTGTGATCCGGTCAGGGCCGGCATCCACCTCCGGCACGAGGTTCGTGATCACCATAGGGTGTAGCATGATTGGCCCGCCATTAGGCAGCGCGTTGTAGTACACCGCCGAAATGCCGGACTCAATCACCGGTTCGACTACCTGCCAGGACGCCCCCTGGTCGATTTGGACCGTCCCCCATGACAAAGGGACCGTGCTGCGGAGCGTCAGTTGGACGTCATAGATGGATGCAGGCAGGTCGTTTGTCAGGCTCAGGGTCAGGGAAGATGGGCTGCGTGAAACGACAGTCAACGCGGACTGGATCCGCTCCTGCATATACCTCGCAACAACGCCAAGTGGTGCTACCCAAAGATCACGGGTGGTAAGGTCGTCAAGATACTGCGCGAGAAAATCAGCTATCTCCACGGTGTCAAGCCTGTGCATGTAGGACACGAGCCAGCTTCCGGACGACTCCGCCGCGTCCAGATCCGCATGGAGGTCCGCGAATGCGATTGAATCTATATGCACGCTGCCGATCGCGAAGAAGTCGACTGGCGGGTAGAGTGCGAGAGGATCGTCTGGATAGAAGTTCAAGTTGCCAGGCGACCAGACGGTCCTTGCGGCAATGTAGTACTCAGCGGTGAGTTGCCGCACCAGGGCGTCATTGCTCCCGAACGGGTATGAGAATGTGAGGCAGATCTGTGACGGGATCTTTGAGTCGATCACCTGTCGTGAAATCGACAATTCCGCCCTTACTTCTTCCACTGTCCTGTTCGTCAGTTCCTGGTGGCTGACTGTGTGGCTGCCGATTTCGTGACCCTGCGCGGCCAGGGTCGCCCAGTCCTGCCAATATGTAGGCCACTGATTCCAAAGGTTGGTCTCGTTGCCGGAATCGGTGATTACGTAAAACGATCCCTTAAGTCCGCGCTGGTTCAATAGTTCAGCACCGACCAGCACCTGATTTTCAGTGCCGTCGTCAAAAGTCACCGAGACAGCCCCGCTCCGGTTGTCACGCCAGCGAGCGATCGAGTGCGAAGCAAGGCTGGCGTGTACCGTCAGGAGTATCGCCCCCGTGCTGCAGAGAAAGACTGTCGTTACCCGGCGCATTAATGAACCCCCGAATACCAGATTTGCAGACGGTGTATCCCGACGGAGACCATGTCTCCAGCGAAATCTTCCACGTAAATCCCGGACGGTGGTGACAGCACTGCAGCTCCCCTCTCCCATGCGAGTGCTACTTACTAGTTTCGGGAATACCCTCTCTTCTTGACGGAGGACTAGCGACGATAGCCGGAAGTGCTTTGTCCGCCAATAATCTCATCCAGATTCTTCCGGGCCCCTGCATTACCGGGTCTCAGGTCTAGCGCCCGCCGGAAGTACAGGATTGATTCATCGACTTTGCCTATACTCCTCAATACAACACCCAAATTGACCAGTGAGTCTGCATTGTCTGGCTTGAGCTCCACGGACTTCCGGAAATGCGCGACAGCCTCATCTGTCCGGCCTTTCTGAAAAAGAACGGCTCCGAGATTGCTGTGGGCTGCCGCGTGGTCGGGTGCTAGTTCCAATACTTTCTGATAATGGATGATGGCTTCGTCAACCTGTCCGCGGCCAGCGAGCAGAATACCGAGATTGTTGTGAGTTGCCGGATTATCGGGTTTGAGTATCAACGCCTTCCGGTAGTGGGCAACAGCTTCGTCTGTCTGCCCTGAACCAGCCAGAATCTGGCCCAGTTTGTACTGAATTTCCGCATCATCGGGCTGCAATTCCATGGCTTTCTTCAAATGCACAATCGCATCCTCTGTTGCTCCCCTCTGTAAAAGGACTTTGCCCAGGTTCTTGTGTGCTTCCGCATAGTCGGGCTTAAGTTTGATGGCCTTCCGGTACTGGACGATGGCCTTGTCGAGTTGTCCGCTTTCAACAAAAGCAGAGCCAAGATTGTTGTACGTCACCTCGAAGTCGGGGCTTATCTTTAAGACCTTTTCAAATTCGGCTACCGCCTCATCCACTTGTCTGTTCTTAAATAACGTAGCGCCAAGGGTATTCTGTGCCTCGACACTACCCGGGTTGAGTGCCAGAGCCTTCCGGAAGTGGGCTATAGCCTCGTCAAGTTTCCCGTTATCGACAAGGGCGTTACCAAGTTCACCACGCAACGCAGGATCCCATGGCAGCTTCTCAACCACGTAGCTAAGATGTCGCACTGCCAGATCTGATCGAGCCATCTGCATAGCAAGCAGGCCGAAATGGCGATGCAACTGCCAATCGTCGGGCGCTTTAGCAAGAGCCGCCTCATATGCCTTCCATGCTTCCGCCTTCGCTTGTGGCGTTGAGGCCAGCCGGCGCAGGTCGTCCATCTTCTGGCGGGCAGCCTCCTGACGGAGGCTGTGGTCGAACTGACCAGTGAACGGTGCCGCGGTCGTCATATCCAATATCTTAGAAGCTGATTGATACTCATCCCATGGCGTCAAAGTCAATAATTCCGCACAGCGTTCACGCGACGGGATTGCCCCCTGCTTACGAACCGTGGCCAGTTGCGGTAATGACTCACAGACCTGGTCGAGAACGGACCTGGCAAGCAGGTAGCTGCCAGCAAAAGTCAGGTGGACATGCTCATAGAACAGCCCACCGCCCGGAATGCCTTTACAGTCAGGATCGCTTTCCGCAAACACACGCTCAGCGTCCACAAAACGCAAGCCTGCCGCAGCCTGCTCACCAGCCACATCGCGGATGATCGCATTGATCCTGGAGTCGGCTCGAAATCGCAAGACGTCCAGATCGCGGGCCAATTCAAAGCAGGCTCTGGCCTCCGGCTGACTGCCGCCTGCCAGCAGGCACTCACCAATACGAAACTGAAGCTCCGCATAACGGTCGTCGATCTTTGCCGCTGCCTGAAATT
>JBAXMA010000395.1:0-3506 GCA_037134535.1 bacterium | reverse complement strand
AATGATAACTACCCGAGAATTCCCAGCCCCTGTCGTCTTGCCTGCCCCGCGTCTCTCGTGGCGCGGCAGGGATGAAGGTAGGGCGGGACAGCCTTGTCCCGCCGGGCCATGAACAGGCAACAGGTTAGAGATCACTTCCCGCCCTCTCGCCACCAGATCTTCAGGCAACCGTAAACTGGGCACAGCTGGGACCGTGACGGGGATTCCCATTTCTGCCAACGGCCGCATCAGCCAGTCGGCAGCGTGTCCTGAACCGACCAGCGGACTTCCACAAATCACCCGCTTTGCAGCCGCACGCACCAGGTTATCGCGCACAATCCCATCAGGATCGTGCAACAACGAGATCACTTCATCGGCTGACTGAACAAGCTCCTGCCATTGCTTCCCCGGATCTGCATCCTGGACAAAGAGCCGGGACACCCCAATGCTGTCAATGGATTCAACCTCATCCGCCAGCTTGCCGGCCAACACCAGCGCAGCCATGCGCGAGTGGCAATACAGCGTCACCCTGGCCTCAGGCCGGTACTTCCGCAGTGCATGCAACACTGGAGTCGCAAGGATGAAGTCGCCGATCGCGCCGCTACGGAAGATAAGCAGCCTGCTCAAAGTACTCAAAGGGTCAGCCCTTGCGATAAGAATTACCGTTGTTTTGCTGAGAGTTTTCTATTGAGGCCGGCCAGAGCCCTGCTCATCTCGACATCACCTATCAGCGTCTCTCTCAGCGCCCTCAATTGAGCGCTTACCGCGGACCCACACTGCAGGCCCAGAATTGTTGCCGCTTCCCTCTGCGTCATGCCGCCGTACTTGCAGAGCAGTAGACCGGTTACACTTCGCCATCTCGTTTCCCGGCGTCGCGTTGTCAGATGTTCTTTCCTGCACTTTGCAGCCTTGGCAACAGCCTCAAGAATCTCGTCCGCTGGAATCTTCCAGACAATCCTCCTGAACGAGGCATCTTCCTTCTTCTCCCGTCCATCAACCAGCTCCCGGTAACAGTCGTCCACCCAATCTCGATATTCTTCACTGCCTATGCTCCGCGATGATCTCACCAGATCACCAAGAAACACCTCATCATCCACCCCTATCCCACCGTCTGCAAACCGCCTGTAATTCTCAAACTTTTCACTCTTCCGCCCATCCATCAGCGACAAGATCGGTTCGTAATCAACAAACTTGTTTGCTGGCCTTATTCCTATGTAACTCTGATATGTGCTCCATGGATAGTCCTTCAGGTATGCCACCAACTCCTCAGGCGGTTTTTCAACCAACCCTTTCACCTTGACAGGATTCAAATGGACATACCGGCTCAACTTCAACAGGTAGTCATCTCCTTTGATAAGTTTCGCGCCATATCGGCCCTGAGTTACATGCCCGTGTCGTGAGTGCCGCCTGTTGTAGTACACCCCGTATCCAGTCAGGATTCCCTGCATAAATCGGCCGAGATTAGCCTTCGGAGTTTCAAGGACAAGGTGAAAATGGTTCGGCATCAGGCAAAACAGATATACACGCACCTGATGAGTCTTGACCGCCTCTTCTATCCTCGAGAGGAAATACCTCCGGTCCAAATCGTCATCAAAGAGATTATCTTTTCCGTTTGACCGCACCGTTACGTGGTAAATCGCCCCTGCGTACTCAACTCTGAGTTGCCTTGCCATATCCCATCACGCTGCCACATATTCACCTCATACACAATCTGTTTCTTATCGCAAGGGCTGACCCTTAGATTGAAGTTTGCGCCCCTGCATTTGTCGATTTCGCGTTGTGCCCGTCTGGAGATGTGGTACATTGACAACTCTTTGTTACGAACTGTGTCAGTCAGTCTTAAACGGAAAGGGTACACGATGCGAACACATTCCAACCATGCTGGATATCGGACATTGTCCTTTGTCGCTATCCTTTTCGGATCAATGTTCTGCACTTTGTCGGCCTACACTGAAGGAATTCCCCAGTGGCATTTCAGCATAATGGCCGGCTCGTTGGACTACGAAGGCGAGGAAGCTGTTCAGGACACCGCAGTTCTTTCGTTCGCCGCCGGATACGACCTCAGTCCTCGATGGACGATAGAGGGCGTCGTTCTTGTACCGTCTCAACTAGATGAGAACTTCCGTACAGACTGGAGCACAGGCAGTAAGATATCCCGACTGGAAGAACTGACCAGTCCAGGTGTTCACAGCACGCAGTCGGCAAGGCTCGGCTTGTCGGGTCTTTACCACTTTGCCCGAAGCGCAACATTGGATCCCTATCTCGGTGCCGGTGGCGGGTTGATCTGGTATAGCGACACGTTCGAGCACAAGTACGAAGCCGCAATTGCAGGCAGCGCCGGACTATTGTGGCAACTAAGCGGCCAATGGGCATTGCGTACGGAAGCTCAGGGATTCTATGTCGGGACTGCCGGCCAGTTTAATTCAACAGTGAGCGTTGGGCTTGTCTGGACGCCTGGCGGATCCTCCACTGCGAAGCCATCGGCTGCGGCGCCTCCTGTGGTTGAAGTTCCCAAATACCGTACGATCGACTCCTATGAGCTTCATATCGAGTTCTCCGAAGACAGTGCGAAGATTCCCGCGCAATACAACGGAGAGCTGGATGTCATCGGGAAGAGTCTGAGAGACCATCCTGAGGCCATTGTGCGGATTGCAAGCCACATTGACCAGCGGAAAGGCTCTTCGGAACGGTCAGCCATTAATATGACCGGCAAGCAGGCCAAGGCTGTTCGAGACTACCTTGCCGGCGACAAATGGAAAATAACTGATGATCGGATGACAGCTATTGGATGCGGATTCAGCAAACCCAAAGAGAAGGCTGATCCTGAAACCAGCAGTTCAGTTAATCGCAGAATCGAGGTAAATATACTTGTGCCGATCGGCAGCGGACATGAACAACCCACTACTGCTCCATCGGAGAAGTAAGAACGCTGGGTTACCTTAGTTTATAGAACGGCAGATAACGGTAATATACTTCGAGACACAGTGTTGCAGTTACCGTTGAGTAGATTCTGCCGCCCCGTTCTCCAAGAACATCCACAGGGTCCCAACTGCCCGCCGCAGGACCGGTTTTGGTCTGCCCAGCCAGCAGCGCCTTCGTCAATGCCTGATTCCATTTCTGGAATTCCTGTGCGCCGGACATATGGAGGGCAAGCGTTGCATAGTACCAGAAGTAGATATTTATGTCGCCGTTCTTTGGCGTCCATGCCGGCAGACGTTCCATAAGGTACGGTATCGTCTCGGCCTGTCCGCGAGTTCTGGTCTCCTCTTTCATCAGTAACTGGCAAAACCATCCCTCCGCCGTCATGGTAGGCGTTGCACCGTGTCCCGGCATGTATGTGTAAAGCCCGCCGCCGTCTCCACGTCGTACGCTATCGAGCCACTTCTCGACTCCGTCAAAATGTTCTGGCGGGAATTTGATGCCGGCAATCATGGCACTCTTCAGGGCCAGCACCTGCCAGCCGGTCACTGAAGTATCGTTATCGTTCCGTGGCTTGTACCGCCAGCCCGCGCCGGGATTCTGGGCTT
>JBAXMA010000394.1:0-3512 GCA_037134535.1 bacterium | reverse complement strand
CGATCACGTATATCCCCGGAGATGAGCGCGACAAGGGTGCGGAGATTGCGCTGACGGAATTCGGTGGATTCGAGGACGTGCGGTATTCAGCGAATGATGTGCAGAACCTGCGGCGTCAATCTCCTGTGGTTCCTGCTGAAGGTGCGTGGTATCCGCTCGATCCTGCTATTGTCACCGGGTTGAGTCTGCAAATCCAACCCGACGGGAGCATCGTGTGCCAGGCCGCAGATTTCACCAGCCCCCGCACCGGCCTGCGCTATCGTTTCTGCGGGTACCTGATCCAGGTGTCAACGGGCAACCTGGTGACGACGAACCCACTGACCATCCCGGCGACCGACTGCGCGAGGACACTGAGAATCATGTACGCGACGGTTGCGCGGTGAGTGATGCTGCGTTCACGGATTTGCTTGCGCATCCACGCCAGTTAGTTCTCGGGCACGGAGATGCGATTGATGGCAGGGTCGCCACGGCTCTGGGTGCGTGAAAGCGTTATTTGTGCTTGGAGGTTGGACCCTGATCTGGCCCGGGTTAAACTCAATGTTCCCGAGATAGTGTTCACGAAATCAGGTACGTTACTTGCCCTCGTTTGCGGCTGCCCGACGCTTGAGCGCATTGAATGGTCCAGTGAGCATTAGTGGGATTTCCTGGCCCTTGTCTTTGAAGTGCTTCTCGATCAGAGGCACGTCTGCCGGTTGGGCCATGGTCTTTAGTATCCTAAAATATTGATCTTCTCTCTGGCTATCGCTTGCCGGAATCTGCGGTATGATTTCCAGAAGGAAAGGCAACGCCGTATTCGTTTTACTCTCGACTAGGAAGTTGAATTCGCCCCATCTCTCGAACTTTGTGAAGCCGATATCATTACGAATGCGTTCGTCTAGCACTCTCACCAATAAATCGAAGGCGGGGGATCCCGCACATGCTTGCCGACTTATTAGACGCCAGTCCGGATCCCATCTTCTGAACGCTTGCGAGTGCTCTTCTGTCTCTTTCCACACCATCTCCACGTAGTAGAACCACAGACGCGCTTCTTTGTAACGTTTCACCGCCAATGGGATCATGAGGGGAAGAGCGCCGGCACGACACCGTGCCCACTGTGTGTCATACTCCGGGTCCTTGCTCCAATCCTTATTGACCAACGCGGCAATGTCCTGGCCTCGTTCTATCCGTTCGGCGCAGATGCCGGCCATCAAACGAAAGCGCCACGGCTCAGTCTTTGCGTCAAGAACCTGCTTCAGGAGCGGCGTGATGTCGGATCCGAAAGCCACAATCGCATCACGAGCATGCAGGTAATTTGTCCCGCATTCGGATGCCGCATCCCCGAGCTTCAGCCGAAGCTCGTCGGGTGTGACACCGTATGCTGCCTTTCCGATCGAGAGGCATACCAAGAGAAATGTGGCGTATTTCATACCTGCTCCTTTCCTGACGTGCTCATTGCCAGCCTGGCAGGGCTTGCCACCAGGGCGGCGTGAAACTTATGGTGCGTCGTGTAGCTGTCCCACAGTGAACCTCGCCCCACCAACAGTGATATCCGTCCCAGATATTGATGAATACGACCGAAGAGACATGGTTGCTGATGTAAGTGTTGAAATCCACGCTCCCTGTATCCTGCATGAAGATCCCCTGCCCGGGATAGACGAGACAGTTGACCGCATTGGCGGTTCCCGCAACGAAATGATCACCGTACTTATCAAAGAGCACCGGCAGCTTGACGTACGTGACAGCATAGCTGCCTAAAGCTGCGGATAGTGCGTTCGTCACGTTGACCATGTTGGTGTGGACGCTGGGGGTGTCAATCGGCAAGTTCCATCGCATGATGTCGCTCAAGGCGTAGATTGGCGAGGCGGTTGTATGTGCAGCTCCTGTTGTACCAGCTTGGGCTCTGAGCACTGTGACAGTCGTCGCATTTGTGGCTGTGACCTTGAGGACCTCAGAATCAACCCTCAGATAATCACCCACCTCGAAGACCGCATTCGAGACGGAAAGCGTATTGGTGGCTGCATCCATCCCAGGACTGGACAAAACATTCGTCTTGAACGACCCGGCGGCAGTGGTTGCCACCGCAAGTTTCAAGAACGACTTGTGTGTATTGGTGTTTGCCCAGGTGTCGGTGGGTTGGATGCCAAAGCAAATCTTATTGGTGCCCTGACCATTGGTAATCGCAGCATGGATGATGTCTGCCGCAGTCCACGGGTCGGGGATGAGGATCTTGTTGGAGGTGACGAACGAGATGCCCTCGTCTGCGTGCCCCATCTCGAGCCACGAGGTCGGGACTGTGGTGATGACGTTTGTCTGAATCCCTTGCGCTGCAATGTACGGCACGGCACTTGGATATTTGTCGCCGACAATCACTTTGCCGTATGGCGCGTTGGCCAACGGCGGTGTGACGATGATGTTTCCCCCGTTTCCAGTTACATTCCATTCCACCCTGCGGAGCTCACCGGTCGCGGGACAAATGTTTTTCACGAATGGGCCGTAGTTTAAATCTTTGAGATCGACCACGATATCGGCAATGTTCGTATCCGCGAACTGAGCCTTGGTGAATTTCACATAATCCTGTAAGAATTGATACGTAGTGGCCGGCAAAAGAATCAGGTTTGGAATGTTGGTGATCGTAGCTGAAACCGAATTCGAATCGGCATACACCGACTCCACGGCATCTCCATCCCACGGCAGAATAAGAGGCGCCACTTTCAGCAGAACCGTGTCGGTGCATACAACATTCGTCGCGGAGTCTATCTCCTGAAGGCCGAGTTGATATTCAAACGCGGAACTTCCGATGGTTCCGGTCCTCGACACCCGAGAGACGTTGTAGTAGATCAAGTCGTTGGTAAGTGGATATGGACCGGGAATCTGGTAGTAGGTATTACTGGGTACCACATTCGTGCCCATGACGACGGTCCCCACCGCATCCAGCAGCAGCAATGCGCTACTCGAACTGGGGCGGAAGAATCTTAGTTTATGTCCGGCCGGGAATGCAAGACCGCCCCTCACAACGAGCGTGGGAAGAGTGGTAACATTGTAGTTTGTGTATAGGGAACTAACGGAGGCTGGTATGGTGAATGCCCCTCGGTTGATAGTCCACGCTTCTTCGCCACTCTCGTCGTCCGTATCCTCAACAACCCCATCACGATCCGTGTCAACATCAACGTCCACCTTTAGGGCATACAGGATCGCGCTCTTTCCCGAGAAATACGGTGTGGCGGTCACCCCGTCGGTCCAGTATTCGCCGAGGATTTCATCGGGGTCGTAGATGAGCAGCCCCTTTGCCGCGTTGGTGTACCATGTATCGCCGGTCAAGTCACCAACCTGATTCGTAAGCCGTTTGCCCCAGCCGTCCACAAGCGCATAGTAATCGAAGTCAGTCCCCTTAGCCCAATTCGTGTTGTGCGCGACATGCTCGACAGTGACGGTGTAAGCACAGCCCCGGACAAACCCGAACTGGCTGCTCGCGTAGGTACCGAATGCCGCGTTCGTCAGGAACGTCGAGCCATTGATCTTCATGGCGTACCGCT
>JBAXMA010000393.1:0-3561 GCA_037134535.1 bacterium | reverse complement strand
CCAGAGAACTCCCGTACAGCAGGAGGGCTGGGCACTCATCCGTGAATCCCAGTACGTCACGTCGAGAGACGTGCCCAATTGCGGACTGGCGGCTGCCACCGATATTGGCGATGCACGGGACATTCATCCAAGGAACAAGCAGGAGGTCGGCCGTCGGCTGGCACTTATCGCCCGCGCAAAAACCTATGGTGAGAAAATCGTCTACTCCGGTCCCGTGTACCAAACTATGAACATCAAGGGCAATCAGATCGTCCTCAAGTTTGACAACGCAGCTGGCGGATTGGCTGCCAGGGGGGACAAGCTCACAGGCTTTGCCATAGCCGGCAGTGACAAGAAGTTTGTCTACGCCGACGCTACTATCGCTGGCGATACAGTGATCGTTTCGGCGGCCGGCGTAGCTGCGCCCACCATGGTTTGCTACGGATGGGCTAACAATCCGGTCTGCAATCTCTACAACACAGAAGGCCTGCCCGCTGTGCCATTCAGAACAAACACAGAATAGACCGCCGAGTCAAGCACGACACCGTATACCTGCGGTTTTGACGATGCCATTGGCCATGCAGGAAGCCAGATTGCTGTCGATGGCTAATGGAAAGAATCTGGCAGTAGTGGATCGCGTGCAAGCACGCTTCCTACATGAAAACACGCAGTGAACTATTCAGATCAGTAATGGCGGAAAACGACAGCGCGACCTATTGAACAGCAGAGGAGAGCTCATGACTATATCACGCCGTTCATTCATCAAGCAGGCGGTAACAGCAGCCGCGTTGGTACCATTCATCCTGCCATCTCGTATCAGGGCCGCTGAAAAGGGACCCAACAGCCTCATAAATATGGCCTTTATCGGCATGGGTATCCAGAACCGCGGGCTTCTTGATAACTTTCTGTGGCGCGACATAAAAGTGGTAGCCGTATGTGATGTAGACACTAACCGCCGCGAGAGCGCACTCCAGATGGTAAAGAATTTCCACAATGGCCATCCGGATAAAGGTTCATTTGATTGCAAAGGTTACAGTGATTTCTTCGAAGTAGTAGCCCGTAAGGACATCGATGTCGTGTGCATCGCCACTCCGGACCACTGGCACGCACTGATCGCGCTCGCGGCACTGAACTCGGGCAAGGATGTCTACTGCGAGAAACCGCTGACACACAACATCCACGAGGCGGTTGAGGTGATGTCAGCGGTGAAGCGGAACAAGCGGGTTCTGCAGACAGGTTCAATGCAGCGGTCCATGAACGGATTCCGGGTGGCTTGTGAACTGGTTCGCAATGGCGTCATCGGCAAGATTGAGCGCGTAACGTGCGACGTAGGAGGACCCGCCAGGCACTGCGATCTGCCGGAAGAGCCGGTTGAGAAAGGACTGGACTGGGACCGCTGGCTCGGACCCTCACCTGTCCGCCCCTACAACTCTGTGCTGTGCCCGCGAGGCGTCCATAGCCATTACCCGGACTGGCGTTCATATTCGGAATACGGCGGCGGCGGCATATGCGACTTCGGTGCACATCACTTCGATATCGCGCAGTGGGGGTTGGGAATGGATGAGAGCGGCCCTGTCGAAGTCCGGCCACCGGAACAGGCTGACGCCCAGCATGGCGCGGTGATGACATACGAGAATGGCATCACTGTCACACAGATACAAGGCGGCTTCAACGTGGAGTTCTTCGGCAAGGATGGCGTCGTAAAGGCCAGCCGCAGCGGGTTCCAGATGATACGCGGTGGCGAGACCTTCACTGTACCGGGCAAAGTCGAAAAGCAGTTCCTTGCCGATGCAAAGGTCCGCTTGTACAAGAGCAAGTCACATACGGATGATTTCCTTGAGCGCGTGGCGGACCGTAAGCAGCCGGTCTCAAGCGAAATCGAGGGCGGCCACACGGCCATTTGCTGCCACCTCATTAATCTCGCCTATTACCACAAACAGACAATCAAGTGGGACCCGGTGAAAATGACCTTCGCCGACAATAAGTCCGACAAGTCCTGGCTCACCAGTGATTACCGCAAGCCATGGAAGGTGTGAACATATTCGAACTAACCTGTGCGGAACTTGCCGGTGAGCTGAACCGCCACTTCGGCAAGGGTGAGTACCATGCAGCAGGAATCTGCCGCGAGGTCTTCAAGAAAGGCAGAACATCCTTTGGTGCCGCCCCTGAATTCAAGAATTCCCAAGCGTTAGCAAAGAAGATTGCCACTGCCGTCCGTCTGCCAGAATGCACGATAGGCATCATTCAGGAAGATGACAGCATCACCAAATTCGCCTCGCAACTTGCTGATGGCAACATCATCGAATCTGTCATCATACCTTCCAACGGCCGCAACACGCTCTGTGTCTCCTCACAAGCCGGCTGCCGGATGGGCTGCATGTTCTGCAAGACCGGCGAAATGGGATTTACCCGCAATTTGACGGCCGGGGAAATCGTGTGGCAGGTCCACACTGCCATCTTCTCCTTCAGTCAGCCCATCGATAACGTTGTATTCATGGGCATGGGTGAGCCGCTTGACAACTTTAACAACGTCATGCAGGCGGTAAACGTAATCAGCGATCAGCGTGGACTCGACATACCCCGCAGTCACATAACAATCTCAACCGCCGGCCACGTTGACGGCATCAGGCAACTGGCAGCGACAAACCCCGGCAACCTCTGCCTTGCGGTGTCAGTCAATTCGGCCGACGACAGACTCCGCAGCCGGCTTATGCCGATCAACCGGAAGTATCCGCTGGCCAGTCTCAAGAAGGAACTACTTGCCTATCCTCTCGGAAAGCGCGGCATCATCTTCATTGAGTACGTCCTGCTTGCTTGCGTAAATGACTCGAAGGCTGACGCAGATCAGCTTGCCGCCTGGCTCACCGGGCTTCGTATCAGGATAAACGTAATATCCTGCAATCCCGGCAGTTCCACGGCCTTCAAAGCGCCGTCACCTGAACATGCCGCAGCCTTCTGCAAGTGGCTGGCCGACAGGAAGCTCTTCGTTCGCCGCCGCCAGTCACGCGGCCTGCACATCCAGGCCGCGTGCGGGCAGTTGACGACAGTCTAGTCAATCGCGACTTCGCCGCCCTTGTCGGCCGAGCGATAAACCGCTTCAAGCATCTTCTGCACAACCACGCCGTCTTCGGCCGGGCACTCATTCTTGCGGCCGTCACGGAAGACTTCGATGGCGTGATTCATCTTGTAGTCCCACATATCCCAGTCGCCCACAAACGCAGGCCTGGCGTTCATCATGTAGGTGCCCTGATCGAAGAACATTTCGCTGGTTTCCCAGATCGCCCCACCCTTCTCGCCCATGATCTGGATATTGAAAACATCGCGATCGATATGGGCTACGAAAGAGCTTTCGAGGGTCAGCATCGTACCGCTGTCAAAGCGGATCATACCGACCGCCAGATCTTCAACGCTGTAGGTCTTGTGATCCCAGTTCGGCCAGGAGCTCTTCACCTTGCTCTTCTTGTCACCCATGTATGTCCATGTATTGGCAAAGGCAGCTACCGGACGGGGCCGACCAATGATGGAATAGGCTGTGTCCAGAATATGAACGCCAATGTCGATCATTGGGCCACCGCCCTGGAG
>JBAXMA010000392.1:0-3561 GCA_037134535.1 bacterium | reverse complement strand
CTGCCAGTGATCAACGGCGAGCCTGAACACCGGATCCCTGAGAAGGTTGGTCAAGGCTCCTTCAGCTATACCGGCCGGGGCTGCTGGCGTCTTCTGATCCAGCCAATTGGAGGTTGCGCCAAGATACCCGGCGAAATCACCGGAATTGATGGCTGCGACCAACTCCTTGGCGCCTGGCTCCCACGCATAAAGCTTCGCGGCCAGCAAGATGGTCATGCTGATGGCAAAGACCCCTAGAACCAGCCTTTTTCTCGGCGATTTCATTGCGTTCCTTTCACAGTTACAGATGAACCGTTCACTACATGCGGCTCAGTTCTAAACACATTGCCAACGATGGATTCTCGCATCCATGTCGACAGAATTATCAGGCATTATGCTCATGTACATCTTTAGAGCGGCAAGGGAGAATGATATATCACTCCAGTAGATCTGTTAGGCTCTGAGTTGCGTCTCATCGGACTGCGCGAGAACGGTTCATTCCTGGATGTTATATCGAATGTCCGTGATTCCCGCCGCCGATCGCAGCTGGAAAGCCACGGTACCAGCGGAACTCAACCGAAGCATCTTGGCAATGGCTCTGCTTATCAATCCACCGTCCCTGTTCAACATCATCGCAGCGGGCTTGGCGGTCGACTTCCTTGTTCGCTCCTGCTATGCCCTGCCGTACTCCCAACGCAAGCCTTCTTCGTTACTTGTAGGTGTGACCCTGGTCTTGCCATGGCGGCACCGCATCCTTCACCTGGTCAAGCGGGTGGTAGTACTCGTGCTGGGGGCTCAATCTTCCGCTCGCATCCTCATCCCAATACAACAAGAGTGATTTTAGCGGGAACCGATACAGATCCTTATAGATGCGCTTCACCGCCACAACTCGATTCGTCGTCACTGGCGTAAGAGTCTCTTGCAAGGCATCATACTCATAGTATTGTTCATCAGGATTGAATGTGCGGTACATCACTCTCTTGTTGCCGTCAAATAAGAAAGCGTCAAACACCTTCTCTGCCTCCTCCTCAGTTAGCGAAGGATAAGTACGAGAGTAGAATCGTTTAATGATCAGGTCGCTTTGGCGGAAGTCTACGGGATCGAGCACAACTGATATCGGCTTACCAACACAATCATTGACTATTGAAATGAAGACGCGGGAGTGGTAGACATCAACTCCAACCCACCCATTGGTGTCGACCATAGGGAAGAACAGGCCACTCACTTTTTCCAAACGCTCTGCCCCTTTCAACGAAATCCTTTCACCTGTCGCTGTTTCTCGCCACCAAATTGCCTTTCCCACCATTAAGGAACGCCCCTCTCGATCGCCCTGTAACGGGACGTACATCTCACGTTGAATGCGAGAACTCATAATCTTCTCTCGCATCTCACCTTCCTTAAATCGAACACCTTCCGTACGGTTGGAATCCTTCGACGATACCTGCCAACTGCAACTTTCACCGACCATGCAGCCCACGCACACACTAAGCATGAGGATCACACGTGCTGGACTGATTCGATTGCTTCTCATTCTATGGAATCCAAGATTGTGCCATCCGCAGGTATCGCAAGTAGTCCGGCATGTCCATTAATCCTTGACGGGACCGTAAGCCGTAGGAGCTTGCCCGCTTTCGGATATCACCAAGTGGCACTGTCTCCGTCGGATCGAATTCCGGCAGGACACCACCCACTTCTCGCAGCGCGTCCTTGGCCTTCTCTTTCATGGCCTCAACTTCATCTCTCGCCTGATAGATGGGAAAGCCGAAGACCTTATAGCGGTCTGAGAAGTACTTCGTGTCATCAAGAAGTTTCTCAATCATGGCGTCATTTCCCTTCTTGCCAGTAGGGAGAATCAACGCATAAAGCGCCCTAACATACTTCTCATATTGGTCGTAGTGTTCGCCAATGTGATCCGGACCATTGAGCTTCTCTCCGTGCCCGATTGGCGTATACAATATATCCGTATCATCCTGCGTGTAGGCATGCCCATAAAGGTCGCCGAAAGCATGCAGCAATATGCCTCTTTCGCTCAAGCTCGATAACGTCTTCCAGTGTCGTCCGTAAGCCACTCTCAACTGTATAGCCGGGCGATCAAGCAACGAGTGGCCGACCTCTAGAATCGCGAAGTCCGCTACCCCTAGAGAATCTATCCCAATTGTGAGAGGATTACGCGTGGGATGGCAGTAGTCCCAGGCAACGTATTCGGATACGTAGTCCGGGTATTGAGAGAAGAACGCGAGTTCGAGCGCGTCGTTCTTTGAATAACCCGCAGCCAGCGCAATATACAAAACCGTATAGTAATGCCCACCTGCGTTCCACAACCCCAGGGGGTCCCACCCATTCACAGGGTCATTGGCACAGAATGCCGTTATATTCGGCTCTCTCAGCGTCTCTTCCATGGGGTCCGGCACCAGCCACTTGGCAGTAGCCGCATCGTAGTAGCGGTACCCGAAGTACAGTTGTTCAGTCTCGGCATCGTAGTACTTCGTCATGAAGCGGAAACCGCTGCCGCCGATCCGGTCTTCGGTGCCCGCATCGGCATACCAGTCTCCGGCCAGCGCGCCGAACGGTGAGTAGTAGAACTCGGCGACAACCTGCGCTGTGGCCATGTTCACAAGCTTCTGGACACTCCCTTGATGATCGGAAACAACCAGATACACATTGGTCGCTGAGGAATCCTTGACCGAGATTGCGAGGAGACCACCAATGCCGCCCGCGGACTGGCCGTAACGACCGTCCTTTTTGCCGGCAAGGTCCAAGCCCCAGAAGTAATCCTTGATCGTCACCCTGGCAGTCACGCCCGTGTGACAGGTGATCTCCTCCCGCACCAGATTCCAACCGTCATATACAAATGCATGCGTGAAGGTCTTATCCCATGTGCCGCCATTATCCTGGTACACTGTCTTCGTCGCGCGCTGGCCGTCTGGATAGTAACTGAAGGCCACCTTCTGGTTGGGAGAGAGGTTGGACGACACCCCGCACACCAGCCTGTCCCACCCGTTGAATGTCCAGGTCCAGCGGCTGTCCTGCTGAATTACACCGCTGGCCGCGTAGTTCACGCTCTCAGTCGCGGCAGCGACATACACTGTGCCACTCACTGATGCCCAGTGGCTGGTACCCACAGCGTAGAAACTCTTCTGGAATGCCTGCACTGTCACAGTCTGCAACGCCGAAGCGGTGTTATTGCTCAACGGCAGCCAGGATGCGAAGCGCCCGCCCGCTTGACTGGCAGCCGTATTGCCCACCGTCACCGTGACGCCAGTACCATTCCCTGCGACCGTCCCCATGATCATGGCAGAGCTTCCCCACTGCCGCGTCGGCAGCCTGTTATAGTCATCGGCTGTGAACGTCCACATTGGAACCCCGTTCTTGAGCGGCCCATTCGTTGTCATATTACCTATCGAGTCGTAACTGTACTCAAACTGCAGGGCCGGGTCAACAATACCTCCGGGCAGGTATCTCTTGCCGGCAGTCAATTGCAGATTGGCCCCGTACTCATAGTCCCACCGGCTGCCATCCTGATCGGTTATGTGTTATGTGCCGCGCTTCTGTCGTAGCAAAGTGCCGTTTTGTGCCGAATTA
>JBAXMA010000391.1:0-3580 GCA_037134535.1 bacterium | reverse complement strand
CCAAAATGCGTATAAGGAGCAGGGTGGCACCGCGCCCTCCCTATCTGAGCGTCTCTTCGTAGCCGCGAGCGTAAGCTCGTGGATGTGCATGATCAGGCTGAGGGGCTGTCGGAGAAGAGATTTGAGCAGAAAGTAGCGAAGGTCGCGAAGGGAGTCGGAGAAGAGCCACGGACTTACGTCCGCAGCTACAAGAAAATGCGAAGCGGCTATTCGAATTCTTTGTCGTAATCTCGGAGCGAACGGCGATCATTCTCAGCCAAAGGTGACTATTGAATGTTCGACGTTCGTTTTTCTGAAATCGATAACAATTGCGACAACGATAGCGATCACGATTAGAATTGGACAGAAACAGTGTCAAACTGAAGTCGGGACAGACACGAGAGGTACTCGATTTCCAAATTGTCCCTGAAAGGTCTCTGAAGTGACATGACTATCCCGATCATAATTCTTATTCTGCTGGCGATACTGGTCTATGCCTGGGTCGCGTATCCGCTTTTGCTGCTGGCGATGGCTTCTTTGAAGAAACCGGTTGGCATGACTCAGCGCATTGCATCATCCGGCACACGGCGTGTCGCAGTTGTGTTAGCTGCTCACAATGAGGAAAAGGTAATCCTGAAGAGACTGGAAAACCTGATGCTGTTCAGGCCAACATCCATTCATGTCGGCCTGGATGCGTGCACGGATCAGACCGCCGAGATGGCCTGCGGTTTTGCGAAGGACCATCCTTCTGTTCATGTTCACGATTTCAAGGATCGACGCGGGAAAGCCGCGGTGCTGAGGAGGATTGTGGGAAGTGGGAAAGAGGATGTGGACTGTGGACTGTGGACTGTGGACTGTGGAAGAGAAGATGTGGGGTGTGGGAAAGAGGATGTGGGAAGTGGGATGAGCTCAGATGACATTCTTGTTTTTACCGATGCGAACACGGTGTTTGATGCGCACGCAATGGAGAAGCTTGTGACGCATTTTAATAATCCGGATGTTGGGGGTGTCTGCGGGCGGCTGGTGTTCGTGGAGTGTGTAAAGAGTGTGGATTGTGGAACGTTGAATGTAGAATGTGGGGAGGCTGCGGACGTAAACACGAAAGGTCGCGAAAAGGGGGAAGAGGGGGTGTACTGGGAGTGGGAAACGCGGCTGAAGACGGCTGAGAGCCGGGTCGATTCCTGTCTTGGTGCAAACGGTGCGATTTATGCGATCAGGGCCTCGCTGTTTCCGGTTGATCTTCCGGACAATACGGTTGTGGACGATTTTGTGATCGGCATGAAAGTGCGTGAGCGTGGATTCCGGATGGTGTATGAGCCGGCAGCTGTGGCGTATGAGGATGCTGCGCCCGGTGTACGGGATGAGTGGAAACGGCGTGTTCGCATAGGCTCGGGCGATTTCCAGTCACTGATGCTGTGTTGCCGCTGTCTGTTGCCGTGGTACGGAAAATTTGCGTGGATGTTCTGGTCTCACAAGGTCCTGCGCTGGTTTACGCCGCACTTGAGCCTGATTGTGTTCGTACTGGCTGTGGCCGGTGCAGTGAATACGCAGGGCAGAGGGATTGGTGGTGGCATCGCGGTCGGAGTTCTGGGGGCAGGACTGCTCTTCCTTGTTTTTGCGGCGATTGGGAGAGTAATGCGAGGCTGGCGTGTGCCGCTGACTGGTTTCTTCAGGTTGTGTGACTACTTTCTAACGATGCAGGCAGCATTGTTCGCAGGATTCCTGCGCTTCTGCATGGGTGGTCTGCGTGGTTCGTGGACGAGGACGAGCCGTGGTTGAGGGAAGGGGTCGTAATCGTAAGCGTTGTCGATTTCCGGATTGCCAGTGCATGGAAAAGACTTTACCACATACTGTCTGAGATAAGGTTTGTGGGATGATCTGGTACTAATTCGTAAACTTTGTCGTTAACTTCCTTCGAAGACACATAGTTGACGACAAAGATTACGATGTAGTTAGTCGGAAAAGTAGTTAACGACAAAGTTAACGGTTTAGCGTGTGAGACCAGCTTATCTTTGCGGCATCTGAGTCTGCCGCCTCTCGATGGTAGGGCGGGACAGCCTGTCCCGCCGCATGTCGTGATCATGATCTGGCAAGGGAGAGTAACTGTCCGTATTAATCGTCGTCGTAATCGTTGTCGATTTCCGAATTGTCCATGCAAAGATACCGATGCGGCATCTGTAACTTTGTAGCTTTGTTCCGCCGTAGGCGGATCCGCCTTTGGCGGAAACTCTGTGACTCTCCATGCTTAAATCCCTCGATAAATGGTTTCCGGATTACGTCAGATCGATCCTCCGGCGGTCTGGAAGAATTCCCGGGCCTCGTCACCTTCTTTTCTGCATAGCCGATCATTTTGAACCGTACCGTCGTGTGGTCTGTTCAGATGGTCAGGTGCGGGATGCGAGTGCGAAAGAGGCAGGCGGTCTTGTTGATGCGTGGGCCGACCGTTATCCGGCATCGGTGGCGGAGTTCCGCGATGCAGACGGTCGGGCACCTTGTCACACCTTTTTCTATCCGCAGGAGGAATATGATCCCGCATGTCTGGATCGTCTTGCACGATTGTGCGAGAGAGGGTATGGCGAGGTGGAGGTTCATCTGCATCACCGGAATGACACAGCGGCCGGATTGCGTGAGAAGCTTGTCTTGTTTCGCGATACCCTGAGGACAGCGCATGGACTGCTTGGGACGTGGGGAGGGAGGAGAGTGGGGCGTGTTCCGGGGTCAATAGCATACGGCTTTGTTCATGGAAACTGGGCGTTGTGCAACTCGCGACCTGATGGCGACTGGTGCGGTGTGAATGAGGAACTTGGTATTCTGAGTGACACAGGTTGCTACGCGGACCTGACGTTTCCATCGGCACCATCACCAACACAACCTCGCATGGTCAATTCTATCTACAGAGCTGTCGACACGCCCGGTCGTCCACGGGGCTGTGACAGAGGCGAGAGAGTGGAGGTGCGCGGGATGCTGAAAGAGTGCGGGCTGTTGACTGTGGACTGTGGTCAGAGAAGTACCGGCCGGAACACTGA
The DNA here is from genome assembly GCA_037134535.1 of bacterium. Classification (GTDB taxonomy): domain Bacteria; phylum Verrucomicrobiota; class Kiritimatiellia; order SPBP01; family SPBP01; genus JBAXKQ01. Next base: position 575 of record JBAXMA010000391.1, on the reverse strand, counting down.
ACACCAAACACTGAACACTTCCCCGCTCCTCCTCATCACTGGACCGCTGGGGCTGAACTGGCGGAACCGGAAGTGGGGGATTCTGCCTCGTATGGAGAATTCGGAAGTCACCGCTACTAGCCGTCCGACGATCGTCAGGGCGGATCTGTGGGTGAGGCAGGATATTCATGTTGCCGGCAGGCCGGAGTGGGTGTTTGTGAAGGTTCACACCCATGGTTGCGTGGAAGCAAACAGGGAAGTTCTTCTCGGTGAGGATATGAGGAGACTGCGGCAACACCTGCAGTCTAGCTACAACGACGGGAAGAACTGGCAACTGCACTATGTATCGGCCAGGGAAATGTACAATGTCGTGCGTGCGGCAGAAGATGGGCTGATGGGGAATCCCGGCGAGTACCGGGACTATGAGGTGGCTCCTCCGCCGAGGTGTTGACTGTGGGCTGTGGGATGTGGACTGTGGGATGTGGACTGTGGGCTTACGAAGAGACGTTCCGTTACTTCCTGATTAGTTTTTAACGATTCAGATAGGGAGGGCGCGGTGCCACCCTGCTCCTTACACGGATATATTCGCTATAGAC
>JBAXMA010000390.1:0-3581 GCA_037134535.1 bacterium | reverse complement strand
ATGTGCAATGTAGGGCCGGCGCTTGCGCCGCGCCGCGCACGTTGTCGCGCGGTAATAGATTGTGTATGTGAGCAAATTCTTGTTTCAGTCCCGGCGTGTCGGGATAAAGGCGAAACACATTGCACCCAATCGCAGATGCGCCCCCGCCTTCTCTCAGTCGAAATCGTCGCTTGCCCGCGTGGCGTATTTCATGGTATTAGAGCGGGCTAATTGAGTTCTTATTGAGTTCGATCAGTGCGAGGTCGCGGGACCTTTGTACCTATTTACAAACGGGGGGGGGCATGTGACATGGCGAAGATAAAGCAGAAGAAGAGCAAAAAAACTGCCGTGGTTTGCGGCGCTGGCGGTTTCATAGCGCATCACCTCGTGAAGAGGCTCAAGAAGGAAGGATACTGGGTGCGTGCAGTTGACATCAAGAAGCCCGAATTCGCTCCCACCGACGCTGACGAATTCCGCCTGCTCGACCTGCGAATTGAGAAGAACTGCGAAGCCGCCATCACGCTCAAGAGCGGCAAACCTGATGAAGTATATCAGCTCGCAGCCGACATGGGCGGCATGGGGTTCATTCATACGGCCGAATGCGAGATCATGCACAACAGCGCGCTCATCAATATCTACATGACCCGTGCCGCGGCACTGGCCGGCATCAAGCGGTACTTCTTCTCGTCTTCGGTATGCGTCTACAGGGACATGAAACAGGGGGAACCAGAGATGCCTGAGTCTGGCGCATATCCTGCAGCGCCTGACAACGAATATGGCTGGGAGAAACTCTATGCTGAACGGATCGCAATGGCGCATGGCAGGAAGTACGGCATGGAAATAAGAATCGCCCGCTTCCAGAACTGCTATGGCCCCGAAGGCACATGGACCGGCGGCAGGGAAAAAGCGCCAGCCGCAATGTGCCGCAAGATAGCAATGGCACGGGACGGTGGCACCATCGAAGTGTGGGGCGACGGTTCGGCGGTTCGTTCCTATACCTACATTGACGATATGGTCGACGGCATTTACAGATTGATGCAGTCGGATCTCAGGGATGCCGTCAATATCGGGTGTCCGGAGTATGTGACAGTCGATGAACTGGCAAAAGAAGTGATAAAAGTTTCAGGGAAGCGGATAACAATCAAGCACGTGGAAGGTCCGGTCGGCGTACAGTCGAGGAACTTCAGCAACGAGCGGATTTACTCGGTTGGCTGGCGCTCACGGTTCCCGCTCAAGAAAGGCATCGCGCTCACGTACCCATGGATTGCGAAACAGGTCAGGAAGATGGCGATCAAGAATTAGATGTCAATTCTCGATACAATCCTGGCCTGGATTTCATTTGCACTTGTATGTTTTGCGGTCTGCGTAGCGCCATGGTTGTTCGGTGCCTGGGAAATGTGGTGGTTCTGGCCTTTCGCAGTCTGCATCTTCGCAGCAGCCTTCTGCTTCTCTGTTCGCCTTGTCTCCGGCGGCAGGCTGCTGCGAACGCACCGCCTCCACTTTACTCCTGCCGGAACCACGGTCGCGGTGAGTTTTGCCGTCTTTCTGGCCTACGCATTCGTTCGCTCCAGGCAGTCTCCGGTCTTCATGGATGCCGAGAGGAGCCTGATGCTGTTCCTGACCTCGTTCCTGCTTGCCGGTGTCATCGTCATCGGTTTCAGCCGGTCGCAGTTACGCGCGCTGTATGCAATGGTGGTGGTCAATCTCCTCTGTCTTGGACTTTACGGCATCATCAACCACTGGGTTACCGGCAGCCACAAAGTGCTCTGGGTGACCTCCGGCTTCACCCAGTACGCGGGGCGGGCTACCGGAACGTATTTCTGCCCTGACCACTACTCCGGCCTGATGGAACTCCTCCTTGCGCTTGCGCTCGGACTATTGCTGGCGCCTCGCGCCGATGGCAACTCTGACACCCGCAAAACACGGTATCGCATATGGATGGTTGTTGCCGGTCTTATGATTCCTGTCGCGCTCTACGGCGTGTGGATCAGTCAGTCGCGGGGCGGCGGTCTGACTGTTCTTGCAATTCTGGCGGCAGCATTGCTCGTCTGGACCGGCCGGTTCCGGTCTGGCCCGCGTTGGGGTATTCGTCTGGGCGGTCTTGCTGTCTGCATTGCAGTCGTTGTCATGCTGTGGAATTCCAATAGCACGTACATCAACCGTTTCAAGGAGCTGACACCCTTCGACCGGTCCGGTGGATTATCACTGAGTGGTGCGGCAGAGTCAGCAAGCTCACGAATCAAAGAAAACATCCGCTACAACATGTACTCGGCAGCCTATCGTGCGTGGCTGGACACAGATCCATGGTTCGGCATCGGGCCGGGCATGCACCAGCATCTGTGGTTCCATTATGCCGCGAGTCCGGACGGCGACCGCGCAAGGGGTATCTGGCCGAGCAGACCGAACTTCGACACTCATGCGCATCAGGTGCATAACGACTGGCTTCAACTTCTTGAGGAATACGGCGTGGCAGGAATCGTCATCTTTCTTGTCTGGACCTGCGCAATGCTGGTTGTCCTGATCAAAGGATACCGGTTAAGGTTATCACCTGCGATGGCACTGGGTGCGGGCTTGTGTCTGGCGTGCATGGCGATGCATTCGCTTGTGGACTTCAATCTTCAGATACCGGCCACCGTCTGGCTGTTTGCGGTGGTGCTTGCCGTTCCATTTGCATTGATACAGCGTGAAGCGCAGTAAGAGGCGAAATGAATCTTGTATCCATAAGTGATCTGCATCTGGGCTCGCGACGAAGCATGGGCCGGCAGTTTCTGACTTTCCTGCGGGCACTACCGCCGGACACTATGCTGCTGCTGAATGGTGACATGATCGATGCCGAAAGAAGGAATTTGACGGCGGAGCATCTGGAAACAGTTGCCGCAATCTGTGCTGAGTCCTTCCGCCGCCGGATTGTGTGGACCGGTGGCAATCATGACCGGTCTTATGTTCCTGTGGAACCGAACAGGATTGAGTTTGTTCCTGAGTGGACTACCGGCCAGACCTGCTTTGTCCACGGTGACAGATTCATGCCGGCCCATGGGTTATATGTGATGTTTGGCCAGCTCATGAGGATATACAGAGCGTGTAAGGTACCGGACTCACTGGTGACACTGCGGTTCGCGCACAGGATTCCGTTTCTGTTCCGGTTGCTCAGGAGCCGCAGTATCGCCAAGGCTGTTCGTTTTGCGGAACGGAACGGATACCAGACTATGGTATGCGGTCATCTGCACATGGTGATTGATACAACAGTGCGCGGCGTCCGGTACATCAATACAGGCTCCTGGACTGAATCACCGCTATTCTATTTGTCGTATAGAGATGGAGAAGTGAGACTGAGGACTGTGGAATGTTGACTGAGGACTGTTGACTGAGGACTGAGGACTGTGGAATGTGGAATGTGGAATGTGGAATGTGGAATGTGGAATGTGGAATGTGGAATGTCTCGCCCCGGCCAGCAACTGTCAGTATTAATCCTTGTCGTAATCGTTGTCGATTACCGTATTGCTCATGCGCGGAGAAGAGAAGAAATGCGCATCAAATCCGTCAGCTGACGGAAACATTCAACGTCGACCTCAACACGGCGCGGGTGGCACCGCGCCCTCCCT
>JBAXMA010000389.1:0-3633 GCA_037134535.1 bacterium | reverse complement strand
CTCTTCAACTGCGTTCACTGTCGGCAGCTTCTGTGCAGGGTTCTTCGTAACTGCTTCTCTTTGTCTGTCTGGCCGCTATCATCCACACGAAATTCAGAGACTGGCAGGTCGTCGGAGCCATGAGCGTATTTTGAAGCGTCTGGTAGGATTGGAACTGTCATGCCAGGAAATGTTGCTATTTTGATTCTGGGTGTATTCGCCTGTTCGACAGCGGTCATAATGATCAGACTGAGCGAGCTTAACCCCATTCTGCTGTCGTCCTACCGCCTGCTGGTAGCTGCAATGCTGCTGCTGCCACTGTTTCTGCGCGATTACCGTGCTTCAGGCGGCAAGCAGTCGTTGTGGTCATTGTTTACGCGAGCGCTTGTCCCAGGGTTGTTTCTCGGTGCACATTTCATTTTCTGGATCGTCGGCGCCCGGAAGACGCCGTCGACTAACTCGTCGCTGGTGGTCAATATGGTGCCGGTGGTCATGCCTTTCTGCCTTTACCTTCTTTCCCGCGAGCGGCTGAACCGGTGGGAATACGCGGGTACAGCCTTGTCCGTGGCGGGATTGGCAGTGCTGGCTGGCACGGATTTGAACTTGAGTGCAGATTATTTTGCAGGCGACGCGTTCTGCCTGGTGTCGATGCTGCTTCTTGCTGTCTATCTGGCTCTGGCTCGGAGAAACAGCTCCGGTTCAACGCTGTGGTTATACCTGGTGCCGGTATATTTGATTGGTGGCCTGTTCTGCCTGGCCTGTGGTTTTGCGTTTGCCGGGCCGCTTGATGGAATATCAGGCAGTGATGCGCTTTACGTTCTAGGTCTTGCAGCTGTTCCCACAGTAGTGGGACATACGAGTATGAACTACTGCATGCGGAAGATGAGAGGGCAGGCGGTGGCGATAGCAGGACTCGGGCAATTTGTCTTTGCCGGAATCCTCGCATACTTCATCCTGAAGGAAATACCTTCGATCATGTTCTATCCGGCGTCTGTTCTCGTAGTCGTTGGCAGCGTCATAGCCATCAGGTTTGGCCCCAAGACCGTTCAGGCAGACAGTTTATAGCGAGGCCTTCTTGACACAATAGAGGCATGAAGAGCGTAGTGACTCACTCCCGTTCCATCTTCTTATCTTCGCTGTCTTCCTTCGCCGTCAGCGTTCTGTACATGCTGTAGGCGAAGACGGCAAAGATGAGGAACCAGCTGCCCAGCATAAAGATCCAGCCCTGTGTGCTCATTGCTCTCTCTCCCGCATTACGACCGGCCCCTGTCCCTTGCGTCGCCAGGCGGCCGTGACCATGAGGCAGAGTGATGCGAACATCACGATCAGTACAACGCGCACCAGCACTTTGACGCCGTCCGCCGTCTGGCCTATTGATTGATACCATGCGAGATCAGTTTTCGGGTCAATGAACAAAATCTGCTGATAGCCGCCGGTGACAAGCCATGAGCCTAGAATTGCGATGATAAAAACGGGCGTAACGTACTTGATAATGTACCGGTATATGCGAGGAATGGTGATGTCTGACCCGTGATGCAGCTCAGACCATGCCTTGTCTATACCGAAGACCCATGCGAACAGAATCACTTCAATAAGTGCGAAAACTACCAGGCAGACGTTCGTGGCCCAGAAATCAAGTTCGTCAATAGCCGTCGTGTTGCCACCGCTTATGCCGAAGATAGCCAGATGGCATAGCAGGAAAGTAGCGATGGCAAATATCGTTACCGCTTTCTTCCGGCCGAGGTTGAATTCATCCTCAAGGAAAGCTATTGCCGGTTGCGCGAGTGAAATGCTTGACGTGATACCGGCGAGGAAGAGGAGAATGAACCAGACAAATCCGAAGAGCCGTCCCATTGGCATCTCGTTCAGTACGAGCGGCATTGCAGAGAAACCCAGGCTGAAAGTGCCGCCGCTCACGAACGTGCCGACTGCGGATGCGCCGAGAAATGCGAATGCGGCCGGAACGACAATGCTCCCTCCCAGTATCACTTCCGCCACTTCGTTGGTAGCGGTGGCTGTGAGGCCCGATAACGCCACATCGTCGTTCTTTCTCAGGTAGCTGGCGTAAGTTAGAATGATGCCGATGCCGACGCTGAGAGTGAAGAATACCTGGCCGGCCGCGGCCAGCCATACCTTGGGATTCAGCAGTCCTGACCAATCAGGATTCCACATGTAACCAAGGCCGTTCGCGATGTTGTTTTCCGGATGAGCCGGGTCAGGCATGCCAAGCGTGAGAACGCGGACCATCATGATGATCCCGAGAAAGAAAAGAACCGGCATCGCCCACTTGCAGAGCCGTTCTATACCGCCGGTTATGCCGTGCCAGACGACGGCAATGTTCGCGGCGAATGTGGCCAGAAAGAACAGGTAAGCCGTCAGGATCGATTGGAAGTATTCACCTTTTGAGAGCCCGATATAGTTTCCGAGGAATTTGCCTATGGTCTTTTCAGTGCATCCTGAATACTGGCCGGTCAGCGAAAAAATGCTGTAACCGACGAGCCAGGATTCCACGTAGATGTAGTAGATGAAGATCACAACCGGGCCGAAAATGCCGATCACCCCGAAATACTTTACGAAGCGGTTCTTGTTCCACATGGTGTGAAACATGCCGGGAGCTGTGCTGTGGCCGAAGCCGCCGCCGAAACGGCCGATCGTCCACTCGATCCACATCAGGGGAAGTCCGAGGAGGAGCAGGGCGATGAAGTAGGGAATCATGTAGGCGCCGCCGCCGTTGGAGGCAACCTGCCCTGGAAAGCGAAGGAAATTGCCGAGGCCTACAGCACTGCCGGCCACCGCCATCACGATACCGAATTTGGAACCCCACCTCTGCTTATTCATGGCTGGAAGAATACAAGGGAGGTTGGTGCTGTCAAGAGTGCTGTCAGTGGAATCAACAGGTCGCGAACAATTGCTGGAATATCCGTGGTATCCGTGCTATCCGTGGTTGTGTTTTCGTGGCAAGGGGCATTTGAATAGACTGGAGGCTTACTGATATGGGCTTGAGCGTAACAGAGAAGATATTGAAGGAACATCTCGCTGCCGGTGATTTGAAGCAAGGTACCGAAGTGGCAATTCGCATTGACCAGACCCTTACGCAGGATGCCACTGGAACCATGGCCTATCTGCAGTTTGAAGCAATGGGTATGGATTCGATCCGCAGCGAGGTGTCTGTAAGCTATGTCGACCACAACACTCTGCAGGTGGGTCATGAAAACGCGGATGACCATGCATACCTCCGGTCATCCGCTGCCCGGTACGGGGCGGTCTTTTCGCGTCCTGGCAATGGTATCTGCCACCAGTTGCACCTTGAGAGGTTTGGCGCACCCGGCAAAACCCTGCTCGGTTCCGATTCACATACGCCTACTGGCGGCGGGCTGGGCATGCTGGCTATCGGCGCAGGTGGTATTGACGTTGCCGTGGCAATGGGCTCCGGTTTGTTTCATCTTGCGGTTCCCAAAGTTGTGCAGATTGTTCTGGAGGGTAAGCTCGGTCCATGGGTGTCTGCAAAAGACGTGGTCCTGAAAGTGATCCAGACATTCACAACGAAAGGCAACGTTAACTGCGTTTTCGAGTATGCCGGGCCGGGACTGAAGCATTTGGATGTGCCAGAACGAGCAACAATAGCCAATATGGGAGCAGAGTGCGGTGTCACAA
>JBAXMA010000388.1:0-3633 GCA_037134535.1 bacterium | reverse complement strand
TTTCCATCCTGTCCTTACCGCCTGCCGTACTGCTCGATTGTCCCTGACCATCTGTACAAGTTCTATCTGGCCTACGGAATATACCGCCGAGGCGGGAATCATGATCGCGTTGCGCTCGTCATCAGACACCCAGAGCCGGCCAAATGTCCCCGGCAGCACATTGCCTCCCGTGCCGTCGATATGAACTTTAACCAGTTGCGTACGGCTGAGCGGGTCAATTTCGCTGACTATCTGTTTGACCCTGCCCTGAAAATTGGTGGCAGGCCGGTCGAGCGTTACCTCCACGGCCTGACCGACAGGGAGTTGTGACAGGAGCCGCACTGGTACCGGCACTTGCAGCTGCATATTTGCCGGATCGTAGACAGCAAGGAGCAACTGGCCCGGGTTGGCCATATCACCGGGCTCAATGCGGCGGTCTGTGACTATCCCATCCATCGGAGATGTGATCTGCGCATACGTCAGCATTACCTTGCTTCGTTCCCATTGAGCGCGTGCTGCTGTAAAACCCGCCTGCGCAGCCGTGAGAGCCTGCTCGGTGGTTGCCTTGTTTTCATAGAGCTGTCGTGCGCGATTAAGCTCAGTCTCGGCCTGCTTGAACTGTGCTTCTGCGGCTGTGACCTGTTCCTTGATTTCACGATCGTCCAGAGTTATCAGTTCCTGGCCTTTCTTGACTACGCTGCCCGCGGAAACGAATACTTCTTTCACGGCGGCAGGTATCCGCGCGCTGAGATTAGCCTTCACGTCAGATGCAACAGTACCGACCACATCAACGCGGGGAGCAACGGCTTCACACTGCACTGTGAACAATCCGGCACCGGCCGGCAGCGGGAGGCCTGCTTTGTATTCAAGTTGTCCAGCCGGAGTGCGGTCATGAAACACTCCAACACTCCAGAGAACTACCGCCACAAGAACTGCCATACCCAGAACCGGTTTTGCCATACGTGCCCACGCCGATTTTTTAACGGCTGGTTCTTCACTCTTAACCTCTGCGTTTGCAATGTCTCCAGTCATCTGTCTTCTCCTCGTTATTCATCTTTAACGTATCGGTCAACCAGTTGCCCCCTAGCCCTTTCGAGATTCGACAGGGCGATCATGTAGTCGTAGAGTGCCGCAACATTCCGTGTGCGCATGCCAGCAAGACCTGTCTGAGCCGTAAGCAGTTCAGGCAGATCAGCTGCTCCCAGCTGATAGCGCTGCTGCGTTATTCTCAGCGCCTCTTCAGCGCTTTCGATGCTCTTCTGGACTACGTCCATACGTTCCCGCGCTTCGCCAGCCTGCAGGGATGCAGTAGCAAGGTCGAGTCGCAGATTAGCTGTTGCGGTTTCCACACCGGAATCCGCTTCACTTCTCCTGGCGGTAGCACCTGAGACTGCTGCGCCGCGGCGAAAACCGTCGAAAAGATCTACCTCGGCTGCTACCCCGACTACATAGCTGCCCTGGAAGTCTGTCGATACATCGCTGTTCCAGTCCATCGACCCGAAAGCGTTTACTGTGGGGAAATATTCCCGACGCGCCCTGCTGAGAGCGATTTCCTGAATCTCCGCAACTTTGCGGGAAGCCTTCAATTCCGGACGGTTTCGGATCACCGTCAAGTCCTCGTTCACTAGCGGCCTGATTTCAGGTGTATTAATCTTTGTTGCCATGCTCGAAAACTCGACAAGATTGGTTCCGATAGCCGCATTAAGAGCAGCTAACGACAGCTTGACACCGTTTCTGGCACGGATGAGGTCGTCCTTTGCCTGAGCGAGATGCACTTCAAGATTGAGCACATCAGTTTTTACAAGGCCACCGGCTTTCAGGCGCTCGCCGGCGACACGAAGACTCTCCTCCAGTGTTTTGACGGCCTCCTCCTGTACCGATACAAATGCGCCGGCCTGAAGGACAGAGTAGTATCCGCGCGTGACCTGGTGAATCAGGTTGTTCTGCAGCCCGCGAAGCAGCAAACGAGACACCTCGGCGCCGCCTCTGGCCATTTCGTTATCCAGTCCGCGCCGACCGAAGTCGCAAAGGCGATACTTAAGAACCAGACTGAGTACAAGGTTCTCTGTATCAGGTGGATTATTAAAATCGGCCTGCATGGAGACATTGCGCTGATTCAGCATCATCATAAAAGCCTGCGGCGGGTTGTCGGTGCGGGCGTAGGCTACAGAAGCACCAAGCATCGGATAATAGGCGGACTTAGCTGCCATGATAGCAGCAGTTGCCGCTTGAACACGCTCAGTAGCACCGCGAATGTCAGGGTTATTCCTGAGCGTGACGCTTATGCACTCATCCAGAGTCACGGCCTGCGCTGCCGGCAGGCACGAAAGCAACACTACAAGGCAGGCAATACCAGCAGGTTTCATAGAATCCATCCTTTTGTCCGCGAACACACTACACAATCATCAAATACAAGACACTACGCTTTTCTTGTATCACCATGAAATTGAAAAGCCATCTAATTCGTTGCGCCAGCGATTCCGCAGAAGCTGTGAAATCATTTCCGGCGCGGGTGGCACCGCGCCCTCCCTTATCGAAATCACTGGAGTCTGTTTGGTATTCCGAGGTCCCTCTGCCTCGCCGGCTGCTCTTCTGCAATTCTTTCACAACTTCTGAAGCTATGCTGCGGTTGTTACGCGTTGTCAGTCCTCTTAGCCATTCACTTACCGCTGCAGCACCCACCGCCACCAGCTGAGGGAACACCCAGCTTTTTCAGAATCAGCTCAAGCGGGCAGAATCCGGTAAATGCTGACTGAAACAGATTCAAACCTACGAAAGCCGTAAAGCAGAAGAATCCCGGATGAACCCAGTACCCCAAAGCCAGGCTCGTGAAGACAAACGCACCAGCCACCATTCTTATGTAACGTTCAGTGTTCATGATCATCCTCCCGTCAATGTTTTATGTCCAACTGTTCACATTGGACCCGCGAGTCATGAAAAGGTTACAAGAAATCTGCAAATCATCACTTATGCTCCGGTTGTTTCTTCACAAATGTTCAGAATGGTATGGCAACTCAAAACAATCTCACGCCGAGAGTGCAGAAGTTGGAAGGGATAGTTGTACTGTGGTCACTCATTCCTCAGAACATTAGACAACGAGCCGCGGAGGGTGAGCAGAATTGCAGCGAGAATCCAAACCAGATTGGCCACAACAATGCTGCCGGCAAGCATCGCTATTACCACGTACGGCAGCCTGATGCCGGACGCTGAAAGACTCGGCCACATAGCTGCCAGTGATGACAAGAGCCCCAGCGCCAGCCCGAGTGCTAATATCATCCAGTGTTCAACCAGTAGAACCATGCAAAGTTGAGCATTGGAGTAGCCGACGGCTTTCATCAGTCCCAGTTCGCCCCGCCTTTCCAGAATACTACGCATCACAACAATACCCATACCGGCACTACCAAGGAGCAGACCGAATCCGCCCAGCACAAGAAACATAGCCATGTAGGTGGATTCAACCGTGTAGAATTCCCTCAACCGGTCAACGGTCGGGACAAGGTTAAAGCCAAACTTGCTCAGTCTGGTGGAGAGCATATCTGCAACAACACTCTCAGTTCCTTTGGTTGCATCAGCCAGAAACATCCGGTATCCGCTTTCCGATGGATACTTCGCGGCAAAGGCTCCAACCGGTATCACTATGGCGCCCTGAAATAC
>JBAXMA010000387.1:0-3636 GCA_037134535.1 bacterium | reverse complement strand
GTACCGGAGTATAGCGCTATCTTATCCCGTGTCCTTGCAATTCCCATCATTTTTCTCCCCGCCCGTTACCCTGTCGCGCAATAAATCTCTATCGTCGCTTTTGCATGTCTCGCTCCATTCCGAGACCATATCACCCTGTCGAAGATCTGTGTCCGGAGGAAGAACGCACATGCCGGTCCCTGCCGGTCGCTAAGACAGCGACAGCCTATTGAAATGCCATTGTCATCACGGTGTTTCGTCGGCAGGGGAAGTGTTGACCGCGATATCATATCCCTTGATCATCGGGTCCTCATATCATCATCCATCAGGCGCGCCATTTGGCGTCGTCTGTACGGAATTGTTGCGCGATTCTCCAATGTATTTCCGAAACAGACTGAGCTCTTTCTCGTCGTAGGGAGTGTGATCGCCATGATAAAGATCATCTTGCCACACTTGAGGCTCAGGTCTGCCGGGACGCCACCCCCAGCTCAGGTGGGTCTGCGTCTTGCCGTTGACCAATCCCCAGTGCAGGCACCCCACGGCCTCCAGTTTAAAGACAGGCAAGCATGCTTCGACAATAGAGCCTCCGCCTCTGTTGAGCCATTCAGTATTTATCGTCGGGCGGCCGAGGCTCTTCAGTGACTTGATATGATTGGCAAGATCGCCGGCATTTCCGTAGTCATGAAAGGTGATGATGTCACTGTTCTGATAAATTACGGTGTTCAAGTTATTGTTTCCATTCCATTGACCAACCGTCAGAGGCTGAGAAGGCGCAATCACACGAGCCCACCCAAACACGTTGTTGACCAAAGGCAGTGTAGCGTCTCCCATACCGCCGTTTGTCGGCTCATTGTATAGATCCCATACCCATACCCTGGCGTCGTTCTTGAACGATCCAATAATGTCAGCGACATATTTCTCGAGCCGAGGCCACGATTTCGGATCGCGAACCATGCTGTGTCCTGGCGATGGGGTCCATCCGTTGGCATACCATCCCTTAAGCACGGCCGGCTGTTTCCCGTACCAGGGATCTTTTAGCTTCTCGTCGTTCCCGAAAACACAATCGTCAAAAAGACAGACCATGACCTTGATTCCGCGCTTGTCACAAATAGACAGAAAGGTGCTCAGTCGTTTTTTGAATGCTTCCGGATCATGCTCCCAAACCACGAACGGCAGAACAACGCGCAGACAGTTGAATCCGACTCCTTCCGCCAGTGCCAGTTCCTGGTCTATCAGTTTTGTGTCGAAGCAATATGGCATCCACATCTCTGTGTAGCTGATGGCGTTTGCAGGGATGTAGTTGAATCCACAGGGCCAAGGTTGCTTCGAATACCATTCTCCTGCCTTTACCTTGGACCACTGCCTGCCGGTCCCGGCGTTTGGCGGCCCGAGCTCTTCAGCTTGTCCGGCAAGCGATAGGATTGAACAAAGAAATATCGGTAGAAAATATTTTCTCATATTAAGTTTCCATTCATTGCACAAAGGTCTGTTCAGGCGCTGCTACTTCCCGCCGCCTGCATTCGGCTTGTTCGGACTCACATCAGTGAGTTTAACCGTCTGCGTGTCTTTGCCGGGATTGATCAGCTGCAAATCGGCACGAAGTGTGTTTGCTTCGACAACGTAGGTGCCCAGGTAGCCGCGAAAAGTCACTTTGCCGGCCTTATCCGTTCTGAGTGTCAAGGGACCGGTCCACCACTTTCCTCTGATCAGCGCCATGAGCGCGTTGTAGGCGGGCTTTGGGGTCATATCTTTCCGCATCAGTCCCGCCGGAGCTCCCTGCCATGCGTTCAGGTCGGAAAAATCCCACCAAGTGATTGCCTCGACGGCCGGATGCGAGAAAAGCACGCGATAGATCTCTTCGGCCTGGACTGCCTGGAGTCTTTCTCCCTCGGGTGTACTGTCCCAGCCGGGGTGATGGCCGAACCAGTCATTGTCCGTCTTGAGTTTGCCCGAAAGAATCGTCAGCTCTGTAAAGTGCAAAGGCTTGCCGAACCTGCCGAATCGTTCGCACGTTTCCCATACCCAGCCTGGTTCGCGGTATCCGGTGTGCATGTGTGATTGTATACCGATGGCGTCAATCGTAACCCCGGCCTTGATACAATTCTCGATCATTTTCTCGTACGGACTATCTGTCACGAAATCGTTCAGCAGCAGTATCGCCCGGGGATTTGTCTGCCTGGCCTCGGCAAAGCATTTCCTGATGAGCCCGACTTGTCCGAGACTCTGGCACATTCTCGGAATGGCCTTCTTGCCGCCCGCGTGCGCTGGCATCGCCACAGCCTCATTAACAACGTCCCATGTGTCAATGAGGCCATGGAATGCAGCAACTTCGCGGCGGATACGCTGCATCTGAAGAGTCTCGACCTTGTCGGTGGGCAACGGAGTAAGCCACACCGGCTCAAGTTCGTGCCAGCAGAGAGGATGTCCCTTTGCGCGGATCGTCTTTCTCCGGCACCACTCAGCCATCTTGCGGATACCGGCCTCGCCGTTCTTTCCCTGTTCCGATTCGTAGCTGCCCCAGTAAAAAGGTAGCGTCGCGTAGTTGAGCAAGGCCGCGAAATGATCGGCGTACTGCGTATTCATCTCGTCCGTCCCGCATCGGTCAAGTGCGAAGGCATTGCAGCCAAACAGGAACTTATGACGTTTCATTTCGACGGTAATGGACGTATCAGCAGCAGGTTTGCCGGACGGGTCAATGATCGTTAGCACAATCTCGCTGGTGCGATGTTGTTGAATTCGTCTGTCTATGGATTCGCTGGAGAGGGGATTGTCTTCTGCGGCGCGGATTACTGTGCCGAGTACGAGAGACGAAATGGCCAGGATAACGGCGATACCGATTGTGGATGTCATAAATATCTCCCCTCTATTAGTTCAAGTCATTCCGTTGCCTGTTCTACCCTTCGTCACAATGTCCGGCAAAGCTCAACGGTGCAGATTGTCCGCGTCCGCTGGAGCGCATGATTGGCCTGGTTGACCATCCGTCGAAGCCGTAGGCCCCGATCATCGGCCTGGTGTTCAGTCCTGCTTCGCTGGATTCTCCTCCGATCGCTGCAGTCGGCAACATAGACATTTCCACCATGAATAGGCTTCAACCCCTGCGCTTGATCACGGTCTCATTTCCTGGGCTGCGCTGCTGCGGCAGTGGTTCTTTCAAGGCAGTATTGATGCCAGACAGGTTTGTTCTGAATGAATATCTGCTCCGTGAGTTTCTCTCCCTCCCTGGTCAACTGCGATTGGTTGGCCTTGTATTCCAGATAGGCATCAAAGGACTTTCGAACCCGCTGCGCTTCCGCAGCATTGCCGGCTTTCGCAACTTTCGCCTCCACCGCCTTGCGCGGCTCACCCATCTGGTCCGGGGGGAAGTTATGCTTCAGTTGCCCGTGTTCCATCATGCTGATGCATCGCAGTAACTCCCCGGTGATCCTGTGCCGTTTGGCATTGAGTACCGCGATCTGGCTGGCCTGCTTGTTCTGCGGCGTGTTCGCAGCCGCCAGATTTACGCCTGCGATCAAATCCCCGGCAGAATACGTTCCCGCTAACATGCCGTCGATCCGCAAGTCATAACTTCCGGGCTCCAGGTCGTAGATGCGCAGGATTTCCTGATTGAGCTCCCGCATGAACGGGACCCGTTCCAGCGTAGCTGCGGCAAGGTCCTGA
>JBAXMA010000386.1:0-3637 GCA_037134535.1 bacterium | reverse complement strand
AGCAGCCTCAGGCCGTCAGGAATTTCGTATTTCAGGAGAGGGGCAGTGAGATCCTGGTCAGCGGCCTTCAGAACATCGGCAACATAGTGTTGTAGCAGTGGATCAGTCTTGTGCAGCTTCTTGAGCTCATCCAGTCGCTCATCGGTCATCAATAGCCTGGGATGGGCCTTTTTCAGCGTTTTAAGGGGGTCCCGCGAGAGTTCTGGCGCGGCATGTGAACTGGCAGCCCGGACAAACACCAGCAATGCCACTCCGACTGCAACTGATACAGAGATTCTCATCGCTTTGAAGTCTTCTTGCACGACTGTCGCACATACATCAGCATTACTCCGGGTGCCGGCAAGTCCTGCCTTACTTTGAAGACCTGGCCGTTGTATGGCTCCTTCCGGATCGGCTCCAGATTGAGTTTTTCATCCAGCAGCAGCACTTCGCATTCGCTTGGACCTGTCCAAGGCAGGTTCTTCAGTTCAATATCAAGGCGGCTGCCGGCCGACTGATAGTTGCAGAGCATTACAGCCAATTCCTGTCTATTTGTAGAGAGACCGGCCATGGCGTGAAGTTCATCGGGCTTGCCGCCTTGCAGATCAACCCTGATCGGATGGTCAACCATGGCCTTGAACGCCAGGAATGAGTAATAGGGCTTCTTGGGCAGTCCGTAGGTGGTGAACATTCCGAAGAAACTATTGTCGCCACTATAGTAGTTCATCATGTCGACCGGCGTGTCCTGCATCGCTAGCAACATACAGGCGTCATAGGCTGCGGCGTGCATAGTGCCTATCCCGGCGAAGAAGCGGGTCATTTGTTCGCCGTCGCGGCTCCAGAGCGGATTCATCTGGCCGCCTGGCAGATAGTTCCATTCATTGAAATGCAATTCTGTCCTGGTGAAGCCGTATTCATCAAGAACGCTGCGCATGGCTTTCGCGACCGGCACCTCGCCGGACGGAGTGAGCGCGTATTGGTGCCAGGTGAAGAAGTCCAGCGGGACCGACTCCTTCTTGCAATAATCGAGAAAGCCACGTACGAATTTTGAAAGCTCCAGTGTTCCATCCTTCATCAGCAGCGTTCCGGCTGCAGCGGGTCCACCGATCTTGAGCGCGGGATATCGCGCCTTGATCGCCTTGGCCGCTGTGCCGTAGAGCCGGTAGTATTCTTCCTTCTTGCCGCTCCACATCATCTTGCCGATCTCGACTTCATTCCAAATCTCGAAATACTCAATGTTGAGCTTCATGCCATCTGCCCAACCCTCGTTGTAGTGGCGGATGATGCCGAGGCAGATTCTGGTCCATTGATCGAAGTCAGGTGGCTGCTTCACATAGTATCTGGCCTTGGAAACTTCGCAGCTCTCGCCAAGGCGGTACATAACCTTCGATCCAACTCCAGTGATGGCCTGCAGATATTCATCGGTAGTCGCGAAACGGTAATTCGCCGGTGATTCTGCATCGGCTTCGAAAACAGGGAAGATCGTGTGAACATCGACCATGTCGCCACGCGGCCAGGCGGCATCATGGACACGTGTTGATGGAATTCCAAGCGCCTGATGGTATTTTGAGAGATCAACAGTGCCACCGAGACACAGAGGTCCGCCGTTGACGCCGTGGAGTGCACGGATGGTACCGGTGTTCCGGCCAGCATCAATCCGGATTACGAGCGAGCTTGCAGCAGCCGGAGCATTCGTTGCGGTAGTACTATCCCGCGCGCCAGTTGCTGTGTTCGCTGCATGCAATATCGGGGCAGTGATACAGAGGATAACTGCCATACCGACACCACTGAGGACGGGAACTTGCATCTTCGAATCTCCTTAAGTTTGCCAATCAGCGCTGGCCGTCCGCCCGCTTATGGCAAACTGCGCCGGCAGAATATGAAGCTGAAGAAGTTAAAGCAAGAATAGACGACAGAGCTGAAGCGGTGACTGGGTTACTCAGTCATAGGTGGGTTCCCTGCCGTCAGTCAGCCGACGGATGCGGCAGGGGCCTGAATTTCATCCCCAGCGCCGTAAGGGCACTGGGGGACCCTCGCGTAACAGACCAGGTACGTGTTTGGACAGCGGGTCCTGCCGCAGGCACATCATCCGCGCGCCGCTACGGCGTCAAGCTCGATTTCGAAAAGCAGATCGGAGCGGCACACGGTGGCGTGAGCGTTGATGACCGGAAGATTCTGTATACCGTGAGACTGGCAGTACTCGGCCAGTAAAGGCGCGTCATCCATTCGCTCGAAGTAAGCGATGGCACGCACTGTCGAATTCCAGTTCATCCGGCGTGAATCAAGGATCTTCTCGACAACTCTCATGGTAAGGTCGATCTGAGACTTCGCGTCGCCCTCGTGCATTGTCTTTCCGCCAGGGGCAATGCTGGCCGTCCCGGAGATGATCAGGTGGCGGTAGTCCGGAAAACCAAGCTCCACTGCGCGGCTGAATGAACTGCTGTAATCCAGGGCAGGGCATTGAAGAGGGGACGGCACGGCCTTGATCGTGATGCCGGCATGCTTGGGCCGTATGGCAAGGGCACCAGCCAGCAGCGCTGAGCCGGATGGATTCACCGCGCCAATACCGGTGCTGGCTGGCACAAGACGTTGAAATACCCCGCGCTCTTTGAAAAAATCAGTTCGAACGGTGTTGAATTCGCCATACCAGTCGAGGAGGTGGTCCATGAAGAACCATGTCCGGACGACATTGTTGAAGCTCATGCCGGCACTAGTGAGAATGCGCCCGATATTTTCAAAGACCTGACGTGCCTGTACAGGTCGCGAGGCATTCAGGTCGTCGGGCATGACGCCCGCCAGCAGGCAATAATCGGCGTCGGCATTGGACCAGAATGATCCTACGATTCGCCCTTTCCATTCCAGTCGCCTGATGTCAGCTCCTTTTACCGTCAGTACTTGTGTCCCTGCTACGTGCTTACCGCTGCAGGAGTCACCTTGCTGCCACATCATCGGCCAGGTCACTTCACCCATTGCGGCCATGGCATCCTCGTGGTATCCGCAGCCTCCAAAAACCAGCTGTGCTACCACCTCGGACGGTTCCGGCGGGAATTGGCGAAAGACGGAAAGAGGTTCATCGTTCAGTGTCTGCATGCTCAGGAAGGAGTCGGTTACGGCATCATGAGTGATGCTGCGGACGTACTTTGCCATCTCGGTGCTATTGTTTGGCATCATATTAGTCTTCCTGGCTATCGCCAAGTGCTTCAGCTCTCTGTCAATCAGTGTTTGCAAAATCGCGCGGAAACAATATGGAATTCAGTGATCCTACGCCAGGCGGCTGGCAAGGCAAGTCTTAAGGCTGACGAAATGTTACGGTTGGTTCGCAATAGTTACATCCTCATCATCATGGCGTTGCCGGTACTTTCACTTCCAGTGTTTCACTCTCCTCATTTATTGTCTGTTATCTTCAATGTCTTCTTAGAAAGGAGAAAGATAGCTGGTGCGCGGAGAAAGCGCTAGTCGCTCAAATGAGCGACTAGTAGAGTCTTAGTCACGGGGAGGGGCTCTCTGCCGCATAGCTATCAAGCTAATGTATTTCCATGATCGTACTCGTCGTCGTCCTCGTCCTCGAAACAGGCACCAATTCGAGGACGAGAACGATTGATAAGTTAGAGCCTGTCCCATGATCACGGGAAGCAAACAGGCCACACTGAAAAGAGCG
>JBAXMA010000385.1:0-3646 GCA_037134535.1 bacterium | reverse complement strand
GTCATAGACAAGACGCTGCCGCAGGTCAAATACTTCAAAATGCGGTGTTATATACCACAGAACAGTCATCGCCCCCGCATGCACGCCATCCAGCTTGAGCAGCAATTCAGGAATACGCGGCAGCACCAGAAGGGCTACCCCGGTAAGCACGAAACTGAAGGTTGCTGCCGCATCTGAATTCATGCGTGTCGAAAAAGCCAATGCGAGCGAGCAGATGATCGCCAATGCCGCAGAATGAAGCAAAATGGCCTGTAGAAGCACCAGCGTCGAAAAACTGCCGCCGCGAAGCGCCACAACAACAACGATCAGCGCATAAAAACACAACGTTGCCCCTGTGGTTATGCTCCATGCGCCCAACCATTTTCCGATAACAAGCTCGGCCCGCGTAATTGGCTTGGCGAGCAGCGTGAAGATGGTTCCCTGCTTCTCCTCCGCGGGCAACTGCCGTGCACTCACGAGTATTGCAAGAATCCACGCAAACAACCACGTGAACAAGAGACCCATGTCCTTGACATAGGCGGCAACCCCCTGCAAACCAAAGATGTCGACAGACAACAACGCAAACAGGAGGGTCGCCAGCAGAATAACAAGTACGTAGATATCCTTCCGCCGGATCATCTCAAGCCAAACCACCCTGGCAATTGTAAGTATTACTGATATATTCATGCAACTTTCCGCATTTAGCTCATTGCCTCCACAAGCTATGCGCGAGATCTCCGTAAACCACGGCCTATTTCTTCTCAGTCACCGCACGCAGGAAATACTGTTCAAGACTCTGCCCCGGCCCCACCAGCGATGACACTGCCCCCTCTGCAACGAGGGAACCTTTTGCAAGAATCGCAACGTGGTCACACACAAGTTCTACTTCAGAGAGTTCATGGGATGAGAAGAAGACCGTCTTCCCGGCACTGCGCAGAGCGGCAATTATCTTTCTTATGTCCGCCCGGCCTATTGGATCCAGACCGTTGGTGGGCTCATCGAGGATTACCAGATCAGGATCATTGACCAGTGACTGCGCAAGGCCGATGCGCTGCATCATGCCGCGCGAGTAAGTGCCGATTCGCCTGTCCGCTGCAGACGTCATATCCACCATGGCCAGAACCTTCTCAACAGCAACCTCAAGGTCAGGCTTCTTCATCTGGAACAACCGGCCGGCCATGACAAGAAGCTCCCTGCCGGAGAGAAATCCGTACGTGGTCGGATGTTCAGGCAGGTATCCGATCCGTTCACGCGCCATTGACCGGCTCGTATCGCAGCCGAACATGCGAGCACTGCCTGTAGTCGGATTGATGAATCCCAGAAGAATATGAATCGTGGTGGTTTTTCCGGCGCCGTTGGGACCAAGAAAGCCCACAACACTCCCTTGCGCTACTTTCAGATTAAGCCCGCGCAACGCCTCAACCATCACGCCCCTGGCGGCAAACTGCACATGCAGATCGGTGATTTCAATCACTGGTTCCATATGTGCCTGATAGTAGAGGATTCTATGCTTTTTTGCAAGTACACGTCTTCCACGTTGACGACAGATGGCAGTTCCTGTATTGT
Organism: bacterium; assembly: GCA_037134535.1. Taxonomy (GTDB): domain Bacteria; phylum Verrucomicrobiota; class Kiritimatiellia; order SPBP01; family SPBP01; genus JBAXKQ01. The sequence goes on along the minus strand of JBAXMA010000385.1, from coordinate 2,101 downwards.
CTCTCCCGCTGTTCCGGATCTTTAACTGCCCCCTTCGTCTATCGGTCAGGACATCAGGTTCTCAACCTGAGAAGAGGAGTTCGATTCTCCTAGGGGGTGCCATACCGGAATCATGTGCAATAAAACCCTTCAATCCGCTGACAGGGTAGGCCTTTTCGGCGGTTCCAAAGCCAGAGTCGACCTTGAAGGGTATTGACGCACCGAGTAGAACCCGTTGAAACCGTGGTCAGTGTTCGGGTTCCATATGTCTCCACAGGCGGCCGGCGTTGGTCAAGGCGAACTCCGCAAGGTTCAGCACGCCTTCGATATCAGCCTCCTCCAGTTCCGAGCTGTGTAGTTGGCTGCGAGATAAGGGTGAACGGAAACTGAGGGTAGGCACGAACTGAGGGTTTGTAGAATGGTGAGGCACCCGGGGCTGACTTCCGGTCAGTCCTCGGGTGCTGATCGTGGCCTTACCTCAGTTTGGTTGCAATCGTCTGTGTAGAATGGACCCAGCGATGACTAATCTAAGATACACCTATGGCGCGCCAATGCGGTAGAAACGGACAGTATAGTTCGTAGAGTCGGGATCCTGGAAATTGAGCGTACCGTTTGAGAGGGTGGTTGTTTGCAGTCGTAGCCAAGGGCCTGTGAGTATGTTGGTGGTGGCGTCGATTGCAATAGGTATGTCGGTATTCGCGGTAATCTTGAAAGAGAAGCCCGCCCTTCCCGCATCTGGCAAGGGCTGTGTGATTCGAGGGCTCCAGAGAATGGCCGAACTGCCCGCCAATGTCCCGCCCCAGCCGATGGTGTCGGGAAGGTAGTAGACGGAAGCATTGTTGGAAGGACCGAATGCACCTGATCCAACCTCTGGGGCGTTACCCAAAGAGTAGACTTGTGCCAGACTGCTGCACATCCAGAACGCACCCTCCCGGATAGTGGCAACGCTGTTGGGAATTGCAATGCTGGATAGACTGACGCATCCGTAGAATGCCTGTGGGCCAATGTTAGTTACGCTGCTGGGGATTGTGACGCTTCTCATCTTCCTGCAATTCCAAAACGCAAGGCTCCCGATGCTTGTCACACTGCTGGGGATCGTGATGCTGGTCAGGTTCCATAAACACCAGAACACTTCGTCCCCAATACTGGTAACGCCGTTGCCTATTGTGACGTTGGTCAGGCCGGTGCTGCTGTAGAAGGCTCTGTTCCCGAGGCTGATGACACTATCAGGAATAGTAATGCTTTGCAGGCCATAGCAGTCACGGAACGCCTGATATCCAATGTTGGTGACGCTTTCAGGAATGGTCACGCTGGTCAGACTGATGCATTGACGAAAAGCCTCGGCACCGATTCTTGTGACGGTGTCTGGGAGAGTAACGCTCTTGAGCGGTTCGCAAGCACAGAACGTATCTTCCTGGATAGTGGTGACGCCACGTGGGATCGTGAGACTAGTCAGCCCTTCGCAGCGAATGAATGCGCCTCTCCCAATGTTGGTGACGCCGGCGGGGATTGTGATGCTGGTCAGGTGTTCGCACCGACAGAACGCCTCCGCCCCGATACTGGTGACGCTGTCAGGGATCGTGATGTTTGTCAGAGTCCGGCAGTCACGGAACACCGCCTCTCCGATCTTGGTTACGGGTAAACCATTGATTGTATTTGGGATGACAACGGCGACGCCAGGACCGTCGTACTTGGTACCGGCACCGGTGTACGTAGTTATGGTAATGTTGGTGCCGTCGGATGAGTAGGAGAAGTCGCCGGATTGGTCGGCGGTTACCGAAGAAGGCGTTGCCAAAAGGATAAAGGCAAGGAGCGATGGCAGTCCGAGAGAAAAGGTTTCACCCCCCTTCTTGGTTACGATGTGTCTGAGGACTGTTTTCACTTCTGTCATAATTCCCTGGTGCAACCCTTCTATCTGAGCACACGACCTTCTGAGAAGTTGCCAGTAGCTTAGCATAGTCTCACTACCAGAAGGCGCGCTTCCGGCCGTCAGGATTGTCGCTCAATCCCAGATTGCCGTCAAGTGCGCGTACAATCCTGCAACGGTTCCAAATCATGGGGTCGCAAGATGGTTTGGGCGAAGTGGGCAAAATGCGGGCGGAATCGAGGGCGTAGAGCGCCG
>JBAXMA010000384.1:0-3648 GCA_037134535.1 bacterium | reverse complement strand
TTCTTGAACTGCTCGCATGCGAAGGGTGCATCATGGGGGCGGGGATGACATCGCCTCCGTCACTGTTCCGCCGCCGTGCCAGTATAAGCGAGCACGTCCGGCGCAGGGTGAGCGAGTTCGATCAGGACAAGTGGCGGCATGAGGTGTCGAATTGCGATAATATTGACCTGTCCCGTCGATTCGCGGCGAATGATCAGCGAGGACTGACTCCGACTGCCACTGACCTTAAGGCTATTCTTAACCGGATGGGGAAGGAGAAGCTTGAGGATGAACTGAACTGCGGTGCGTGCGGATACAATACCTGCCGGGAACATGCCGTGGCAATTCATGCTGGTCTGGCGGAGCGCGAAATGTGCCTGCCATACACAATTGACAGATTGAACAGTACGATTGAAGAACTGGCCTATTCGAACAATAACCTGGCAGACACACAGGAAGCCCTTATGCAGTCGGAGCGCCTAGCGAGCATGGGCCAGCTCGCAGCAGGTATAGCTCACGAAGTTAATAATCCTCTTGGAGTGGTCCTGATGTATGCGCACCTTCTGCTGGAGCAGATGGATGAAAAGTCGAAGTTGCGCGGTGATGCCATGATGATAGCCGAGCAGGCTGACAGATGCAGGAGGATTGTCGCAGGTTTGCTGCATTTCGCGAGGCAGAACAAAGTTCTACGCGAGACGGTGGACCTGAGAACAATTGTCGAACAGAGTTGCAGGCTTGTAGTCAAGCCGGATAATATCGACCTCGTGATCGATCACAAAATGGAAGATCCGGTTGTCGAAATTGATGCGGATCAGATCCTGCAGGTGTTCGTTAATCTGATCAACAATGCTTATGCAGCTATGCTTCCTGGCGGTAAGTTGACAATAACAACATCGGACATCAGTGCGCGTGTATCAATTGCATTTGCCGATACGGGCATCGGAATTCCGCCCGAAAACAGGGCCAAGGTATTTGAGCCGTTCTTTACGACGAAACAGATTGGAAGCGGAAGCGGGCTTGGTCTGGCTGTTTCGTACGGCATCATCAAGATGCATCGTGGCGGCATTCGTGTTGAATCGAACAACAATCCGGCGGTTGGCAGGACCGGGACTGTGTTTTACGTGGATCTGCCCCGAAAAGGTGAAGGCTGAGGACGGAGCGTATTGCCACGGTAGGCAAGCAGTTCCGGCGAACGTCATTGTGAGCTGCATGGGTGTCTGATTAAGGAGTAATAGTGATAAATCTGTGGATACTTGCAGTTGATGATGAGTCAGGCATGCTTTCTGGAATCAGCAGGGCGCTTGAAAACTTCACGGTGCAAATGCCTGATTTGGGAAAAGAAGTCAGTTTCGAAACTTGCACCGCTGAAACTGGTGAGATAGCAGTTGAATTGATCAAGAAGAAGTCTCCCGACATTGTTTTACTCGACTATAAGCTGCCGGGAATGAGCGGACTTGATGTGTTGAGTGAAGTAGCGCGGCTTTGCCCCGATACGTTGACGATCATGATTACGGCATACGCATCAATAGAGACCGCTATTGCAGCTACCAGGCGGGGAGCTTATGATTTTCTGGCCAAGCCCTTTGCGCCGGCTGATTTGAGACATACCGTCAGGAAGGCCACTCTGCATATATTGCTGGCAAGGCATGCACGCAAGCTCGAGGCAGAGCGGCGTCGTGTAAGATTCGAGTTCATCAGAGTTCTTGGACATGAGCTTAAGGCTCCGATCAACGCTGTCGCGGGGTATTTGTATCTTCTTCGGGATCACGCGCTCGGTGATTCTGTTCCTGCCTATGACGACGCAATAGTCCGCAGCCTGCGCAGGATAGACCAGATGCGAAAGATGATCACTGATCTGCTTGATATGACCAGACTGGAATCAGGCGAAAAGGCGCGGAAAATGGAGCCGGTAGATCTTGTTGAAGTCGCAAAGAATGCAATGGATGCTGTCAAAATAGAGACTGATTCCAGGAATATTGAAGTTGTTCTGCATTCACAGGCTGCAGTTCGAATTGCTCAAGCAGACCGCACTGAAATGGACATGGTGTTCAATAATCTGCTGACAAATGCGGTCAAGTATAACAAGGACAACGGACGGGTAACGATAGATATTGAGAATCGCGATGGCGAGATTATGGTGTCTGTTGCTGACACAGGAATAGGAATGGCCCCGGACGAAATCGCCAGGCTGTTCCAGGAGTTTATGCGGATCAAGAATGACAAGACACGCGATGTGCTTGGAATCGGACTTGGTCTTTCAATACTCAAGCGTATTGTTGAGCTGTATAGCGGCACCATCGATGTGCAGAGCAAGCCGGATGAAGGAACGACATTCAGTATTACTCTGAAAACGGACACGGAACAGAACCGAGGCAATGAGTGAAAACAGAGCTGGAGTATCCGGATTTCATACGCGGTAACAATCTCGCTGCCACCCTGAGTGTTGTAAAGGAGGATGCAGTCAAGGTTCGCGAAATAATAGCCAAGAGTATGGCAAAAGAACCGCTGACGGTCGAGGAATGTGCGGCACTTGTCGCCTCCACATCAGAACCGCTAGTTGAGGAAATCCAGAATGCCGCGAGGGAATTGAAAAAGACCGTCTATGGAAACAGAATCGTTATTTTCGCTCCGCTGTACATAGGGAACCACTGCATAAACGACTGTCAGTACTGTGCGTTCCGCAGGAGCCTCAGGACGATGGTTAGAAAGACACTTAACGATGATGAATTGCGGAATCAGGTGACTGCATTGGAGCAGACCGGACACAAACGCCTGATTCTTGTCTATGGGGAGCATCCGGATTACACACCTGAATTCATGGCGCATACTGTACGTCTTGTCTACTCGGTTAAGAGCGGAAGAGGTGAAATACGCCGGGTCAATATCAATGCTGCTCCGATGGATCACAACGGCTACAAGATAGTGAAGGAAGCGGGAATAGGGACATATCAGATATTTCAGGAGACCTATCACCCCGAAACATATGACAAAGTTCATCCGAAGCAGACTCACAAAAGCGACTACCACTACCGGTTGCATGGCTTGACCAGGGCCTATGAAGCTGGATGCGATGATGTTGGAATAGGAGCATTGTTCGGACTCTATGACTGGCGTTTCGAAGTGCTCGGGCTCGTTGCTCATTCGCGATTCCTGATGGAGAGGTTCGGGTGCGGACCACACACCATCAGCTTCCCGCGGTTACGGCCGGCACACGGTGTCGAAATGGACAAGCGCAATCTTGTAAGTGACTCTGACTTCAAGAAGCTGGTGGCGATCCTCAGGCTGGCAGTCCCATACACCGGCATGATTCTGACCGCACGCGAGACTCCGGAGATCCGGCGGGAGGTCCTTGAATTCGGGGTGTCTCAGATCGATGCTGGAACGCGAATCGAACTCGCCGGATACACCATGAACGGAAAACAGCAGCTGAACAAGGAGCAGTTCCAGATCGGGGACGTGCGCCCTATGGATGAGATCATGAGGGAGTTGCTGCAAACCGGTTATGTGCCGAGCTTCTGCACATCATGCTACCGTAGTGGACGGACCGGCAAGCAGTTTATGGAGTTTGCGATACCAGGTTTTATCAAGGATTACTGTACTCCTAATGCCTTGCTGACACTTGGTGAATATCTTGAGGACTACTCTAACCCGGAAACCAGAAAAGTAGGG
>JBAXMA010000383.1:0-3679 GCA_037134535.1 bacterium | reverse complement strand
TTCTTAAGATCAGCCGAATCATCACTCAGGTACCAGTTGCTGAAGCACACTCCGGTAAGAAGGGAGTTGTAGAGTTCGATCCAGTCGTTCGAATCCTGCCAGATCGCGCCATTAGTGTAGTCGGTGTGCGCCATCAGTTCATTCAGTACAACATCGCATATCGGAGCGGGATCCATCCGGCCTGGCGATCCACTGCGATAGGTGCTGGCGCGCCAGTTCCCGCCATAATCGAGAATCCCATTAGTCTGCGAATTGAGGATCAAAGGAATAAGTGAATGTCCGGCACCATCGGCTGCTAGAGGCCAGCCGCGCCCGTCGCCATAGGTGAATTCGCAAACAACGGTACCGGCCATGGCACTCTTTATCGTGATAGCTTCACCTGCATTGTCCAGCTTGCCGGAGTAGCAAGCAACTATCGGGACGGTCCCTGATAATCCGTAGTAGGTTCGGAAGGATGAGAAGTTATTCGTCGGATTCGATTTGCTTACGATGAGGTATTCGCCTTTGGCAATGATCGTGTTGTCCGGCACACTGAACTCAACGCCTTGTGAGATTCGCACGCCACTGACATCCAGCGACATTGAACCACTCGAATTGTAGAACTCGATAAAGTCTTTGTCGTCGCCGCCTGCAGAGTTATACATGAGCTCGGAGACGCGCAAAGAGCTTATGATCTCGCTTTCATTGTCCGGAGACGATGCGGTGAACTCCATATAGTCGGACCAGTGACTCCATCTACCCGTGTTATCCTTCATCCTGACACGTACGCGATACCGACGCCCTACCACTAGAGCGCCGGCGGGAATCTTGATGCTTGCAGTATAGTTGGTGATATCCGCACTTACCCAGACTGCAGGACATTCATAAATCTTCCGGGCTTTGGAATTATATATCGGGCTGTTCGTGTCCGTCACCTCACCCACCCGCCATTTCATCGCAGCAAAAGTGCCGTTTCCCTGCGGGTCGCTGAAGCTACTGCTCAAAAACGTAAGGTTATTAATAAAGTAGTTTGTGGGACATGAATTAGTGATGACTGGAGTGTTCGGGATATTCGCGGCATCACCATCTGCGTTTGCCAGGGCATCCAAATAAGCCGCTCGTCCGCCGGCGAATGCAAAGTTCTTCATATCGGCAACCTTGGCTTCAAGCGTGCCGAAGTCGTCGGAACCGGCATCTGCCGGCGCACTTCTCCAGCGGTCGCGATCGGCTGGCACAAAGTTGGTGATCATCGCTGCGAGGTCATCAATCATCCCATTGATCACATTGTTGGTCCATACAAGATCCCGGAACTCCCTAATATAGTTGCGATACTCCTGGGTAAGATTGGTTTTAACGGTACCCGCATAAAGAGCATTCTTTCCTTCGTCCTCACCGGCGTTCCAGTACGGCCCCCATGTGTCGTCATAGTCGTACGGCAGAAACCAGAGTCGCCCGTTGGGGTTGCCAGCCACCGGCTCGAAATACCATGCCATATTCTTGTCGCAGTCAGGCCAGTAATCGTAGTGCTTCACTGCCTCGGCCACCGTGTGCCAGCGATACCATTCGTCACAGTTCATCATACCACGGATTTCCGCCTCGTTACGGTTGCCGTCCAGATTATTGAAGACATTCCAATAATCCGCTGCATTTGTCACAGCGAAACGACCCTGCGCCTGCTGTTCACTCTTACCCGGAGATACTGTATCGCTGAGTTTATACAAATTGCCATCGGGCAGACCTTTTGCTGTCAGGAACCGGCTGTCATAGACCTCCCCGGCCATGGACAGGCCGAAGAAATCGCCGTAGTATTGACTGCCGTTTCCTGACGGCACCTCGTCCACGCCGTCAACAACACGCCTGTGGAACCAGTGTGCCTGGAGCGCCGGTACTCCGACCATCTCCCACAGCATCGGGTTGAGCGCCTCAAGTATTCCAAAACTGCCAAATCCCAGGTTACCGAACATCTTCGCGGTGTTGAGTCCGCTCCATTTCACAGGATACTTATGGCCGTATTTGTCCAGTGCCTGAAACTCGTGACCCTTTGGAAAACGCCAGCGCATACTGCGTTTGCCTAGCCTGTTATAACGACCATTCGCACCGCGAAGACGGTAACCAACGTGGTCGTACACTTCGCCATCGTAGACGACTGCAGCCTCCCAATTCTCGACGAAGAACGACCCATTTGCCCTTATCTGTTGATTGCTGGAGTCGTAGGCAAAACACTCCCAGAGGTCACTTGAACGGGTCAGAAGTGAATAGACTGGCAGGGAGCCAAGCACATTAGTTCCATAGGTATAAGGGACTCCTCCGGACTGTACGGTGAGATTTGTAACAACGTATGGGATTATACCATTGTAAACAAAGCACGCGTAGTTCAGCGAAGGATCGTCTTTGTACGGTACCATTTCCCCGGTGCCAAGATTGTCGGTCGCCGTGATTCGGTAGCGAACGAGCGCCCGATTTGTCTGGCCGGGTATAACGGCTGTGTAAATGCCGTCGGCCGCCAGGACATCCGATCCCATCCCGTCGTCCAACATCGTAATATTAGCCCATCTAGCCGAATTCGTAAACTCAGGGTTAACAGTTTGAGGCGTAAGAGGCACGCTATCCATCGTGGCATGATCCAATGGAAGATATGCGGGGATGAATCGGCCGGGGAGCACTACCTGATACTTAAGCACAACGTTTGACAAGCCGTCTGGATCGGTCACTTTGGCAGTTACCACGATAGATTGCCTGTTCGTGGCTTGTTTCGGCAAATGATCCACCTGGCGGATCTGCGGAGGGGCATTGGTGGCCCAGACGCTGTTAACTCGTCCCGGCGTGGGATTACTCACACTTGGATAGCCAGACACTCGCCAACTTCCGCCAAGGCTGTTATCCAGCGACGGATTGATGAGTTCCATAGAACCGCCGCCACCAGCTGAGGCCGTTGGCCATGGCGATCCGACACCATAATCCACCTCATCAACGTCATGACCTTCAGCATTCCGTAGAGTAAGCTTCTCGCCCTGATTGGAAAGATTCCCTGCAAACGGACCCAGTGCTGATACGCCATAGACCCCAGTCATCGCCGCAAGGCTCTCTGCAACAACAACATAGCCGCTCGGGGCCAGAATCGTGTTCGTCGCAAACTGAAACGACACCGCACCTGACAGAGTCCAGCCGCGCAAGTCAACGGCATTCGTACTGCTGTTATACAGCTCGATAAATTCGGTAAGTGTCGGCTCGTTGACCGGCTCGTAATTAATCTCGTTTATGACCACTTGCTGGCCACAAACATTCCTTGCGCACAAGGCAAGAAAACAAAGAAATACAATTACGTCAGCCCACAGACCACTTTTCATGTTATGAATAGTATCGTACCCTATTCATTCCGGCAAGACTCTCGTTGCCAGACAATGCTAACATCACGGTTCCAGTCGGGCTCTTACGCGGTAGATTTTGACCGGCGCAGTCTGAATGTTGGTATAAACCTCTGTACGGTTCTCGGCAGGTATACCAATTCTGTCAGCTACGTCCGTCCAGCCGCCTCCCTCCTGCATCAGGTTAGTGCTTACCTGAAGGTCATAATACCGGGACTCCCCGATGTATCCTTCACCTGACACCGGCACCATGTCGAACCTCAACACCGACTGTCCGTTTGTAGTGACCACTGTCAGCCGCAGAATGCTCGCGGGATTTGTCGGATCTGTGCCAG
>JBAXMA010000382.1:0-3686 GCA_037134535.1 bacterium | reverse complement strand
TACGGGAGGAAGCATCAATGCGGAAATCAACACTTGTACTTATCGGATCGGTTGCAGTGCTGCTTGTGGGGTTCCTGATCGGCAACATTTATGCGCAGACAGTGAAGACAAAGAGAGAAGGATTGTACCAGCAGTTCGGCCCGAGACTCATAGAGGCAGTTGTTCTGACCATGAAAGACGAGATCAATGTCCTGCGAACAAAAGCCGGGCTGCCGGAGCGAACGGACGAGCAGGTCCTGGATGCCATCTGCGCCAAACTGGGAACCGTCCAGGACTATGACTGGGCAAACAAGCTCCCGTGAGCAATAAGTTCAATGCGAAATAGAAGACAAACAAGAAGCCTGCTGGCAGGCGCGGTTCTCGTTGCGGCGCTGGCTTTGCTGATAGGCGCAGCCCATGCCGCTGACCCGGTCTGGTGGACATCGCGGAAAGTTGTGGACCCCACGCGCCACAAGGCCGACTACGCCCCCGCCCTTCTCGGTCAGCTTAAGTGGCTCGCGACAAATGCCTGCGATGAACTGGAAGCATACTTGCCCGCCGGTGCAGGTCCATCAGTCTGGGCTGTCGTCAGGGGCTTCAATAACGCCAGCAATTACTGTCCAGCCAACATCGGTCAACTCAAGTTCGTCGCTAAGCCGTTCTATGACCGGCTTGTTGTGGGCGACTACCCGTGGACGGCCACCGCTGCGGATGATGCAGACAGTGCAATCGCGACCATTGGCCAGGTGAAAAGAGTCTTCAGCTTTGACGTGCGCATGGATAGTGACAGCGACAGCATGCCCGACTGGTGGGAAATCCACTGGTTTACGAACCTTATCCAGTCTGCTACGGACGATTTTGACCTGGATGGCCTGAATAATTCCAATGAGTACGTGCTCATTACTTGTCCGGCCAGTGTAGATTCGGATGGAGATGGAGCAAGTGACGGCCTGGAGGTCAACGCAGGCACAGATCCGCTGAATACAAATTCCTATCCTGCCGATATTGCAGGCACAATCATCTACTCTGGCGGCCAGACCGGCCGAGTCTGGGTTATCGCAGTAACTAATTCCGGCAGTTGGTCCACGAACCATTGCCACATCCTGAACGCGCCAGGGAGTTACGCCATCACAAATCTCCCTAATCTTGCGACATACTGGATGAAGTCGTGGCGAGATTCCGATGGGGACAACTCCAATGACTTATGGGAGGCACAGGGAGCCGCCAGCAACAACCCGATCTATCTCGGAACAAATCTGTGTAGTGTCAACATTGACCTCACTGACTTGGATACGGACGGAGACGGCATGCCCGATTGGTGGGAGATTCAGCATGGTTTCAAGCCGGAAGATTCTTCTGACGCGACTTGCGACACGGATGGCGACCGTTTCCCAAACATCTATGAGTATGAATATTCCTCGGATCCCGCCAACAGCGCATCCGTTCCGCAGTCGAACGCGTTCATTTTTGTCTCGCTGAGCGGATCACACATCCCGCCGTTTACGAACTGGGCCACAGCATCCACAAATATCCAGGCTGCAATCGACCAGGCCACCAACGACTACGATATCGTCTTTGTCGCGGACGGAATCTACACAGGTGCCTGCAATAGAAATCTGAATTTCTATGACAGGAAGATCATGCTCATGTCGGCAAACGGCTCAGACAATTGCGTTATCGATTGCCAGACCAACGGCCGGGCGGTGTATTGCCCCACCAACACACACGACCGCATGGTGATAGACGGACTGACGATCCGGAACGGCAAGACTGCGTCCGATGGCGGTGCATGTTACATGGGTGGGACCGGAACCCCGACGATTCAGAACTGTACCATAGCGAACAACAGCGCATTGGGCGATGGCGGGGCGATGTTCGGGAGTGCGCTCATCCGCAACTGCACAATAATTGGGAACTCTGCGGGTGGTATGGGCGGCGGGATATGCCACAGAGGCGGCACAAGCTCAGTCGAGAACTGCTATCTGATCAACAACTCCGCGCCTGCTGGTGGCGGCGGGATATGCTGCTCGACGGGCGAACTGGCGGTGGCGAACAGTACTGTGGTGTTCAACTACGGCGGCGGTTCGGGCGGCGGAATATGCTTGCACGGTGGCGTCCTGACGAATCTGCAGAACACGATTCTGTGGTTCAACTCAAGTAACCAGCTGTCCGGTGTCATGACATCGTCAGTCTCGTATTGCGACATACAGGACTGGACCAATGGTGGCCCAGGCAATATCACCACCGATCCGCTGTTGACCGGCGGCTGGCGGCTGAGCGTCGGCTCGCCTTGCGTAGACGCGGGGGGCAGCAATTCACTTCCCAGGGACTTCGAAGGCGAGTTGCGATGGGACGCTACTAACGCGAACGCGGTCTCGATATGGGACATAGGAGCGGACGAGTTTGTGGACACGAACTACAACGGCATGGCAGACGCGTGGGAGATTAAGAACTTCGGAAACCTGACGAACAGCCCCACGGCGGACCATGACGGGGACGGTCTTGCGAATCTGGATGAATACTATCGCGGTGCCTCTCCGACAAACACGGATACTGACGGTGATGGGTTTGCTGATGGATGGGAAGTCACGCACGGCGGGAATCCGATATTAAGAGAACTGCAGGACACGAACAATGTGCTGGGACTGCGGGTGCTGACACGATTCCGCCGCAGATATTGAGCGTCTGCTTACGGCAGACAAATAGATTGCAGGCAGTGAGAGTCAAGAGTCATGAATATGAGCAGATACAGCGAGCTAACAAGAACACAGTTGCGGATGACCGCGGTTATGGTCGCAGCCGCAGTCGGTCTTCTCTCACAGAGCGGATACAGTGATCAACCAGACACGGACCGTGACGACCTGGTGGATATCGGCGTTGATGTGGAGTCCTTTGGGCCTGACACGGGTACTATTGTGTATCGTGCCGATCAGGACGAGCCATACGTGGTTATACCACTGGCTTCGGTACCGGCGTGGTATGGCGGATTGCCGGTCCATGCGTACATTTCACAAGGAGGGATGAGCGCGCAGGCCGTCAACTATGGCTGCCCTATGCTTGCGCAGAGCACGTCGTTTCTTCAGATGTATAGTCTGCATACATGTGTTTCAGGCGTCGCGGTGACGTCCGAGCCGGCAGGGTCGACGAATTACGTAAAGCGGGTTACGGTCATCCGGCCCAGAGGTGGCGTAGTGGCTTTCGATTTTGCTTCAAGTGACGGTAGTACAACGAACTTTCAGAGCGTTGGCTATCCTATTGGCGTAGACAGCAATCGAACATATTTGCTCCGGGTTGTTGGACCCGATACAACGAACACTATCAACTACGATTTGTGCTTTGAATCGGGAGTGATCCACGAGTTTCGAGATTTTGACAACTACACTATGCATTATGGTCCGATTGCAGCTGTCCGTCACGTGGATGGCCGCAGGGCGACAGTCAAACCAAACTTTCTACCTGGCGGGGTTTTGGATTGGAGCGTTGGCTTGGGAGTGAAGATCCAATGGGCGCATGACTCGCGCTATGATGTGACTTTGATGTGGGGCGTCGATACTATCGAGAAAATCATCTTCGCCAGCTGGGATGGGGCTCTGGCCATCACGAATACTCTGAGTTACGGGGCTTCATCATGGGACATTGTTGGCCTTAGCAAAGTAAGCACCCTGTCAACCCACCTACCACAATGGCCAGGCACATGAGATAGTCCT
>JBAXMA010000381.1:0-3697 GCA_037134535.1 bacterium | reverse complement strand
GGCCCCGGTAGCGGCGCAAGCGCCATCAGGTGTGCCAGCTCCTGCGGCACCGCAGGTTCCCGCTGCGGTACAGGCCTCTGAGGTGCAACCCGTCGCAAGCGTCGTGCCAGCGCCACAGGATCCGCCGGCAAAGTGATTGTATGGAAAAATAGTAGACTTTCGTAAGCGTATTCATGTATATTGCTCGTTTGGTCTGGTTTCGAGCACAGACTGAAGTGAGCAATATCAGCGCCTGACGGCAAGCGTTGGCAGGTTACCGGCAGGTGTTCTACTGTGTATTCTGCGTGACAAAGAAAAAGGAAACAAGATGCCAAAGAAGAAGACAAAGAAAGCAGCAGCCAAGCGTTTCTGGAAAACTGGCACTGGAAAACTGATGTTCTCCAGAGCTGGTGGCGGCCACTTGCTGGTCGGCAAGTCCAGGAAACGGCGGCGAAATCTCAACAAGAAGCAACTCGCGTCCCCTGCCGATAGTTTTCGTATCGGCGTTCTGATATAGTCTGATTGGAGGAAATAATGCCAAGATCAACAAATGCACCTGCGTCAAGACGGCGCAGAAAGCGCCGGCTGCAACTCGCTGCCGGGTTCAGCGGTGGAAGAAGTAAGCGGTTCCGGCAAGCCACGGAGGCGGTAGATCGCGCAATGGGGCTGGCCACAATTCATCGACGGCTCAAGAAGAGAGATTTCCGCAGTCTCTGGATCGTCCGGCTCTCCGCCGCCTGTCAGGCACGCGGACTGAGCTACAGCAGGCTGATTGAGGGTCTGACAAAAGCAGGAGTGCAATTAAACAGGAAGATGTTGTCGGAGATAGCGATTCAGGACCCGGCAGGTTTTGATCGTGTCATTGAACAAGCGAAGGGCAGGCTGTAACAGATATGCAGAAAACCGCAAACCAAAAACAAAAAGTCAAACTCGAGACGTCTCAATTTTCCAGCACTAACCGGGAAGCAATGGAGCTGCTCTACGGGGAAACGCTGAAGAAGTTCACAGTGGGCTCAATTGTGGAAGGCACCGTACTTGAAGTCAGGTCTTCCGAAGCACTGGTGGATATCGGATACAAATCCGAAGGCGTTGTCGCAGCCGAGGAATTTGCCGACCTGTCAAAGATCCAGCCGGGCGATAAGATCAGTGTCCTGCTCGAGGAGATCGAGAACGACGACGGCATGGTGGTCCTCAGTAAGCAGAAGGCCGAAGAAAAGCTGAAGTGGGAAAACATGACCAGCAACTGCCAGGAAGGCAGTATTGTCGAAGGTACCATTCAGGCGAGAGTCAAAGGCGGCTTGATTGTCAGTATAAACGGGTTGGAAGCCTTCCTCCCAGGCTCACAGATTGATGTTGCCCCGATCCGCGATATGGAGCGGCTTGTTGGAACAAAATGCGATTTCAGAATCGTCAAAATCAACCTTGAACGACGCAATATCGTTGTTTCCCGCAGGGAACTCATTGAAGAACGCCTGCGCGAAAAGAAGAAGAAACTTTTGTCCGAGATCAGCGTTGGCCAGACCAGGAAGGGCGTGGTCAAGAACATTACCGACTTCGGCGTGTTCGTGGACCTCGACGGCATGGACGGCCTGCTTCACATAACAGACATGAGCTGGGGCAGAATCGGGCATCCATCGGAAATGGCAAAGCCAGGTCAGGAAATCGAGATCGTTGTTCTTGATGTAAACCTGGAGAAGGGTCGTGTATCACTCGGACTCAAGCAGAAGACGCCCAATCCGTGGAACGATATCGAAGGCAAGTATGCCATCGGCACCCGCATGCGCGGCCGAGTCGTTAATCTGGCCCCATACGGCGCTTTTGTCGAACTCGAAGAGGGTGTGGAAGGTCTTGTGCATGTGTCCGAGATCTCCTGGACACGACGCATCGCGCGGGCATCGGACGTACTCGCCATTGGCGACGCCGTGAATGTGGTTGTACTCAATATCAACAAGGACGAACAGAAGATCGCCCTTGGTATACGCCAGACCGAGCAGAATCCATGGGAACTCGTCCGTGATCGGTATCCCGTGGGCTCCCGCATCAAGGGTCAGGTCAGAAACTTCACCTCGTACGGTGCGTTCGTCGAGCTCGAGAACGATATTGACGGTATGATTCACGTTTCCGACATGTCGTGGACACGCAAGATCAACCATCCGTCTGAGATTCTCAAGAAGGGCGAGATAGTCGAAGCAGTCGTCCTCGAGGTTGATTCCGAGAATCGCAGGATCAGCCTGGGCTTGAAACAGGCACAGGAAGATCCGTGGGCAACAATCGGTGCCCGGTTCCGTGTCGGTCTGCTGGTAAAGGGCAAAGTGACCAAGCTCACATCCTTCGGCGCGTTCGTTGAGCTCGAGGAAGGGGTCGAGGGGCTTATTCATATTTCCCAGATCAGCAACGACCATGTCGCCAAGGTCAGTGATGCACTGGCTGAAGGCCAGGAAATAACGGCGCGTGTCGTTCGCGTCGAAGCAGCTGAGCACAGGATTGGCTTGAGCATCAAGGCCGCCTCGATGGCGGACGAGGAGTTCGAGCGCCAGAAGGATGAACTGCTGACAGCACTTCGTCCGGGCGAGGATATGGTGAATCTGGCCGGCGCATTCGACCAGGCTCTCGGATCCGGTGGCGCAGGCGAAGAGTGGCATCCTGGCGATGCCCAGAAGAAGAAGGACGATGTTTCCGGGTCTGAAAATAACCGGAAGTAATCGATCGCCGTCCGCCTTCTGAGGCAACCGGTAAAGACGCGATGCCCATTGATTGAGGGTTCGCGTCTTTCCGGCGTACTTCGAAGTAGTCACGCCTGTTTGGAGTCATTTGTGCAATCCAATGTGCTGGTGAATCTCAAGCAGCGCGGACTGCTTGAGGCAATCACTGATCCTGCAGTTAACGACTTCGTCAACAAGCCCTGCACTGCCTATGCGGGTTTTGATCCGTCATCAAGCAGTCTTCAGGCTGGTAATCTCATTGCCGCATTCGGTCTGGCGCACTTCCAGCGCTGCGGTCACAGAGTCATTGCCGTAGTGGGCGGAGCAACCGGACTCATCGGAGATCCTTCCGGCAAATCAAACGAACGTCCCGTGCTCAGTGTTGAGCAGGTCGAAGAGAATATTGCAGGTATCACAGAGAATCTTTCCCGGCTTCTCGATTTCAAGCACCCGACCGCCCCCGCCATAATTCTCAACAACAATGATTGGATGAGAAAGTTCACGTTCGTAGATTTTCTTCGTGAAGTCGGTCGTCATTTCCGCCTCGGAACCATGCTCAACAAGGAAAGCGTGCGAGCGCGGCTGGAAAGCGAGTCCGGAATGAGCTTCACTGAATTCAGCTATCAACTCCTGCAGAGTTACGATTTCCTGCATCTGTATGATACTAAAGACTGCCGCATACAGCTCGGCGGTTCCGATCAATGGGGCAATATCACGGCCGGCATTGACCTCATCAGAAAGGTCCGGAGCGGAGATGCTTACGGAGTCACATCCCCCATTGTGTGTGACGCAGCGGGTCACAAGTTCGGAAAGAGTGAAGGCAATGCAATCTATCTGGACCCACGCAGGACCTCTTACTATAATTTCTACCAGTTCTTTGTCCGGACAACAGATGCGGATGTCGTGAGATTCCTAAAGATGTTCACCTTTCTGCCGCTGGAAGACATCAGTGCACTCGAAAAGACTTTCCTGGAAGCCCCGGAAAAGCGGGAGGCTCAAAAGGCACTGGCTGGAGA
>JBAXMA010000380.1:0-3701 GCA_037134535.1 bacterium | reverse complement strand
GGACCGGTGCAGACGCGGGCGGCTGAGTGGCCGGCGCGGACAACGACTGATCAGTCAGCCGACGCGCCAGGTCGCGCTTCAGGTCGTACAGCATTTGCTGATTCGACAGATCCCAGAACTTGGCTCGCGAAAATGCCGGTCGAAAGGGATCAAGAAGAGGTGTATGTACGAAGGCTCCGTGGTCGCTCATGATGCGGTCAGCCACCATCAGCCACTCGCGCATCTGGCCGTTATTGACGGAAGCATCCTCCTTGTCCAGGATAGATAACATCAGCGGGATTGTCTTTGTTGACTCCACCTGGCTCAGCAGGCGTACCGGCCCCAGACGGGCATAAGGATTGTCCAGCTCCAGCTCCAGCAGGAGCTGCAGCGTGCTCCATGACTCCCATAACCGGCCCTGGTCCCAGCGTACCACGCACAGGCAGTCGTAGGCGGCCGGCACCTCCGGGTTATTCTGATCCAGCAACCCGGCTTGATGCAATGCCACCAACCGCTCTGCGGCATATTCAGTCCAGCGGTTCATTCGCCGGTCCGCCATGGATGCGCGGCGCATGGTGCCCAGTAATTCCGCCGCAAGCTCCACGCGGCCCGGCGGGATTGCCGCCACCAGTGTCGCCATCACTTTGTGACCGTTCTCAGTATCGCCGGCGTCATAATACTGCTGCGCCTGCTCGCGCAGTTTCTGGAGCGGTGGCTCCAATGCGGGCTCGCCGCAAATGCCAGACCTGAGCACGCCGTAGAGGAGCAGCAGCCCTGTCACCAGAAAGAAATTAACGCGGCAATGCCTCATGAATTCACCGTATAGTCCCGGCCGCTCACTGAGCTGACGTTGTCTTCACGAACCCGTGACACTCCATGTGTCGCCATTCTTCTCAACCGTGATTTCGGCCTCAAAGCAGTAGTTAGGGTCACCGCGATCTATCAGGGTGCGGCTCATTGTCTTCAGGTTTGGATGTGCCATAACGCTGAAGGTTTTGCCATCGAGGGTGACGATGACGGGCTTTGATAGATCAAGCATGTTTCCGTTCAGCAGCAGTCTCAGCCATGAGGTTGTCTTCTCAATGCTGATGGCGTTGGCAGTCTTGTCTACTCGCACGTCAATCCGATCATCCGCAAGTGTGGCCTTGCCGGCTCCGCTGATATCCAGCCAGTAGAACAGTTTGTCACGGTTGGGAGTTGGCCAGAGTTTTTCGCCTGTGCTTCGAACTCCGGACCTGTCCGCTCGTGTCCCGGGATCCCAGATCACCCTGGGTGGCCATGGGTTGCGCACATGCCGGCCGACCCAGGTAATGGCGTTGGCGTTCACCGGTTTTGTGACGCGATCACCCTTCTCGCGCCAGGCGGTGAGGTTCGCGATCACGTCCTGTGGAGTTCCGGCCTGATCGCGTTCCGCAATGCCATGACCTTTGCCGAGATGGAGGAAGCAGTCATGAACATAACCGCCGTACTCTTTTTGCAACTTGTCCAGCGCCAGGGAGAAGTTGACCGCATCCTTGTGCCGGCTGTAGGAGACGTCCTGCTCGCCCATCTGGATCAGAAACGGAAGGTTGTAGAGATTGACGGGCCCTACGCCGTTGTGGTGGCCGGCAGACATATTGGCTGCTGCGAGGCGGTCTGCCATCCGCGGGGAGATCTGGTAGACTCCGTCGCCGCCTGCCGAATAGCCGAGAATGTACACGCGGTTGGGGTCTGCGTCCTCGAACAGTATCATGTTCTCTATCAGCCGGTCGTACATTGGAAATGCGTCCGGGAGGGAATGGAGGTTCCACGCATCTGCAATACCGCGCGGTGCGACGTAGAGACCCTGCTTGATACTATCGAGATACCAGGTGGACATACTTTTCCACGCGCCGTCGTTCAGCTCGGAAGGAGCTGAGCCGCCGCCATGCAGCGCGATAAAGAGAGGGTAGCCCGTAGCCGGCTTGTCTCCGGCCTTCCTGCACGAATAGCGCATGATGGAACCGAAGTGAAGCTGGCCCGTCCTGTTCTCTTCGATCCGTACAGGATCCGCCATCTGGATTGCGCGGTACTTCTGCCAGAGCTGCTCGCGGATGCGCGCGATTGCCTCCGGTCGCAATGGCAGGTCAACATGAACAGATGCAGACAGCTCGTTGATGAGCGAGGTGCCCGTTGGCGTAGATGCCACGCCAGCTGGCGGTTCCGCTTTCAGCCCGGATGCGATCATAATTAGAAATGCTGCTGTCCATCTAATCATCACGGCTCCTTGTATACGCTCCGCTTCTTATGGTCAAAGCTCGTATTCGTGATCAATAGTGTAGAGGTGCAATGAAGGTTAAGACAAGATTAAGATTAGGTCGCGTTCTTGCACCTCACTGCGAGGTAGGGCGGGACAGCCTTGTCCCGCCGCATGTCAGGACCATGTCTCGCAACGGCCCGCAACTGTCCGTACTAATCCTTGTCGTAATCCTTGTCGATTTCCGTACTGCTCATGCTCAGAGAAGATTTTACCACATACTGTCTGTGATAAGGGGATTGAGATGATCAGGTACTCATTCGTTAACTTTGTCGTTGCCTTCCTTCGGGAAAACATAGTTGACGACAAAGATTACGAGGTAGTTAGTCGGAAAAGTAGTTAACGACAAAGTTAACGGCTTAGTTCGTAGGACCAGCATATCTTTGTGTCATCCGAGCCTGTCGCACTTCGAAGGGCGGGACAGGCTTGTCCCGCCGGGCGCTTACCATATACTCATTTCAGTATTATGTAGATGTCGTCCCTGTCGTAGGTGTTCAGGGCTCCTTTGTTCGGGCCGTACGATCCGACGACAATCCGGTTTACCGCCGTGGCACTTCCCTTGCCCCCGCCTCGTAGTATCTTTCCAACTGCGACACCGGTGGCACCGATGTTGTAGTCGGGATCAAGAAAGTACGGTGTGCCCCATGGATCGAGCGGAAGCTTTTCGAGATAAGGGCCCTGCCATTTGCTTCCGAACCGGTTCGTGTTGCAGCAGATCAGACCGGCGTCAGGAGTTGAGAGGTCAGCAAGTTCCTCATTGATTGTTGAACCGGCAGTGCGAATATCGTAACTCAGATCTGTGCCAGACGTTGCCGGAAACTTGCCTGTGTCAGCCATGAGCTGGTTGATCGCGGCTGAGATGATGTTCAGATCAGCTTCCGCATGAGAATACTTCGCATTGCGTACCGCATTAATAACCTTCGGTATAGCGATCATGGTGAGGATTCCGATGACTGCTACAACGAGCATGATCTCAATAAGAGTGAAACCGCGTTTTCGAGTCAACGTGTTCATGCTTCTCCCTCCGGCAGACAGAGTTGTCAGTCGTCTCAACCTTCTCAATGCTTTTATTATCCTACAATGCCTCGCTGTTGTCACCTCGTTTATTCCGACTTTTCAGAAACACACGCAGTATCACAATCTGAAACGAAGATAGGCCAAACGGAAATCTGGACGTGGGGTTCCGCCGGCTTCGCCAGCAGAGTGGCGGAGCTACAGCTGCGACCACAATGGAGTCAGACCATGGCTGTTTCCGGCTTCACTTTTCTCTTTTTCGCACTCTTTATAGCCTAGTTTGTCAAAAGTGAGAAAACATATGGCTGGGGAGGTTGCAGTGCGGAAATAGTTTCATGTCGAGGAAATTCAAATAGGCTCTTCAGTTTGGGCGCATCCGCGATTGGGTGCAACTATGCAGCCAAAGAAGACAGTCCAGAATACCAGAGCGACC
>JBAXMA010000379.1:0-3727 GCA_037134535.1 bacterium | reverse complement strand
CTCGTATGCTGCTCTTCTCAGGAGGTCGTGAGGGCCAGGTATGGAATTTCCAATACCGTTGGCAACTGGTCCGGGCGTCTGCAGAACGATGGTGAGACGTTGAAGCTGATCAATGAGTACGGGCGCGAGATGGACCGTGTCACGTATTCTGATCATGGATCATGGCCTGTGGCGGCAGATGGACTCGGGCCATCGCTTGAACGAGTCTTCACAGGCGCACCCGCTACATCGAGCGTCAATTGGGCTTCGTCGGAAATCTCCACGAACTGGCAGCATGTTGTCATGACAAACCAGGTCAGTTCAGCCAATGCGGGTATCCGCTTCTTCCTGGACTTTGAAGGCAAATGCCGGTTGGACGATGTTTCCATAAAGGCCGAGGGTTCGTCGAGCGAACTGATGGTCAACGGCGATTTCGAGACCGGCACGAACGGCTGGTCGTTCAAAGGCAATCATGCGACGTCGCGAGCCGTGCCAGGCGCCGGTAGATTCGGGAGCAAAGGCCTGGTCATATCAGGAACAGAAACACGTCTTTTCAAAGATCTCGAAAGAGATATCCTCATCGCCAATGGAGATGCTGTCAGCAATTGTGTCGCCTCCCTGCCGCTTGTGACCTCAGACGGTTTGAGCTATGTCATGTCGTACTGGCTTTGCCGTGATGGGCTGGCTGAGAACGTATATGCAGTGGCGGACCAGATTACTAATGTGGTTTCACTTTCCTCGCAGGGGACTCCAGGCGCGGCCAACTCTGTTGCGGGATCGCTGACTCCCTTTGGAATTACCAGCGTGTCCTCGCTGTATGCCATCTGCCCGTTCGGCACGTCCAATGTCATACGGGCAAGGGTTACCGCATCATCAATCGTTGCGAATATGGGCTTGTTCTACAGGACCGCAGACTCTAATTCATACTATTTCACTGATACTGCCTACACGAACGTTGCCATGCGCGATGACGGACTGCCGCCGGATCTTGTCGCCGGCGACGGCGAGTATGCGGCACTAGTGCCGTTCGTCTCTTCAAAACCACAGCTTGTTCGCTACCATTTGCGGGCGACCGGTACAAATGGATTTATTGCACAAGTGCCGCTGCGCGACGATCCGAGTTGTGATTTCGGGTACTGGATTGAAAGCAATCCCGGTCAGACGGTTCTGCCCAACTGGCGGATTCTTGTCGACGGCAACCCGGTAACCTACCCGATATCAAAGCGCGCATGCGCAGTCAGTCCGGACGGGCAGGTGTTTACGGATATTCGTGTGCGACATCGCGGCTATCCATACGCCCTCTATCCGGAGACGACCGGCATTTCCGTAAGATGAATAAGGGGCGACTGCTGAACGCATGGTTTGCCGGCGATCTCGGGGGAATCAATTTCAGGCACCGTGGCAACGATATTCAGTGGAGCCAGCAGCGTGTCGTCAATGAAGTGCTGGCCTACGAACTTCAGCGCCAGGTCGGACTGGCCACACCGCGATTGCGCCACGTCTGCCTGTGGATCAACGGTGTGCCAACGATAACTACTGAACTTGAGGATCCGGAGGAGGCCTATCTGACCGGCAATAGTCTCAGCATAAACGACTACGTATCGCGGTCAGGTTATGGCGGGCGCGGCATGGTTGCCGGTGATGCAACGCTGGACAACTTCAAGACTGCAACCGACCTGCTGAATAGTACCGGCGGAGCCGGCAAGTACGACTGCGTGCGGACGAATCTCTGCTATGAATCAGTCATGTACTCGCTCGGTTTGCTGTCCCTGACCGGCAACGGTGACCAGCACTTCTCATGGAACATGATCCAGCACCGCAGTGCCGCAGACGGTCGATGGCGCCAATACCCGTGGGATGCGGATATCAGTTTTGACCCTAGTCCGTACGGGGCCGCATTTGAACAGACCACGCTCCATCCCTATTACCAGACAGCGCTGCACCCCACCATTTCCGGAGGTGTGTACTACAACATGCTTGGACAGACACTGTTCTATCCGGAAACAGGAGCCGATGCCGAGTATACATTGCCCTACCGGCACAGGCAGCAGATGCTCTTGTGGCGCTACTTCTACACACTGTACGCGACTAATCACCTGTTCCAGAGACTTGATGCACTCCAGACAGATCTTACGCCGGCCTTCAGCCAGATCGGCGCGGACCCGGCACTGCTGTCGAACCAGGTTCAGACCGTCAAGACATTCATAACGAATCGCCGGGATTTCTACATGAACGGTGCGTGGTCAGATAAGAACACGAACATCTGGAATACAGCCAACGTCTACAACCCATCCAATGTTGTGATCAACGAAATCATGTATCAGCCGGTATCGGGTTCAGAATATATTGAACTCTATAACCCTGGCTCGCAGACCATTGATCTGAGCTGGTGGACACTGACAGTCGCATCGGAATCTTATCATTTGCCGCAGGGAACAATGCTCGGGGCCGGGAAGTATCTGGTGATAACTGACAAGGAGCAGGGCTTGACCAACGCCTATGCGGCCTTTTCGGTTTCCAGCAATCTGGTCGAGCGTTATCCCGGATACGGTCTATGGGACTGGCCAGTTGTGTGGACCTCGGCCACTGAGTACGCAACGCGAATTGTGCAGCTGCCGCAACTCTCGCTTCCAGATGCCGGCGCTGCCGCTGTGCTGACCGACCTGCAGGGCCACACCATAGACAGTGTGACATACTCCAATGCGGCGCCATGGCCGCTTGCATCGCCGGGCGTATCTGTGGAATTGATCGATGCCGGCTCCGACAATGCAATGTCTTCTCACTGGCATCTATGTCTTCAGCAGGGTACGCCAGGCGAGCCCAACACGAACCCGCTCCCCGGCATTGGCGCCATTGACGACCACTCCGCACCGGCAGGTTCGGCGTATTCGGTCACTCCACTCCTGACCAATGGTGTCTTCCCTGTTACCTGGTCTTTCGTCGGCTCCAGGCCCGCGGGCATGACCATTAATTCCAGCAGCGGCGGAGTGGATTGGGCCAGCCCGACACCTGCCGGCCAGACCTTTTCCATCACAATACGCGCGACAAACAGCTTCGGCTTCGACGATGAGCAGTGGAACCTCCTTGTCACGTCCGCCGGCGTCGTTGCAACGCCGCAGTTCAGCCCTGCCCCGGGATCATACCTGGACGAACTTGACGTGACTATAACCGACGCCACGCCTGGCGCTGTGATTAGATACACCACGAACGGCACCGACCCTACGACCAGCGACACCATTATCGCCAGTGGCGGCAAAGTACGGATTATTGCCATTACAGCACTTAAGGCCAGGGCGTGGAAATCCGACTGGACCGAGAGCGCGATAAGAAGCGGAACTTACACGATCCCTGAGCCGCGCGTGGCCATCCTGTCGCGTACCAGCTCCGTGATTCAGGGCAAGAGCAACGTTGCTATCACTGTCCGGGCAATCGATGCCGACGGCCTGACACAGGTGCGGCTCTATGATGGTACAAACCTTATAGGCATCACCAATCTGTCTGCAGGAATTTTCTACTGGTCAAATACATTTGTCTGGGCAATGGCACCAGCTGGAAATCATTCGCTGACAGCGCAGGCTTCGGATATCTACGGTAATGCTTGCACATCATCAGTTACGGTCTTTCAAGTCCGATCCACACCGGTGAGTTCCAAGCTATACTGGCAACGCCCTGCCGGCCAGGTTGCCTGCTGGCTCATGAATACCAACGGAACCATGGCGTCAGGATACACTGTCTTGAGCAGCTCATC
>JBAXMA010000378.1:0-3739 GCA_037134535.1 bacterium | reverse complement strand
TGGTGCAGCAGTATTCCGACTATGGAGTGAATGCTGATGGTTCGCAGTGGACGATACTCTACACTGGTCCTGCCGGCACCAACTCGCCGGTATGGACAAAGACCACCATCGATCTCCTTGGCCGGACGATCCGTGAGGAACGGCCTGGGTTCGGCGGTGGCATCATCACTAACGCCTCCATCTACAACTCGAAAAACCAGCTTATCAAAACACAGGTTTCGGGTTTCAGTCCGCAGCCGCCCGCAAGTCTCTACGAGTACAATCAACTCGGCGAGCAGATACGCTCGGGGCTGGACGTTGACGGAAACGGCGTACTAGACCTCAACGGCATGGATCGCATCAGCGAGAGCGATACCCAGTTCGTGAAGGATGCATCCAACGACTGGTTCAAGGTTGCTGTTTCCAGGCTCTATGCCAAGAACAATGACTCCACTGTCACCACCAATGGCGTTCAGAAAACACGGCTGACCGGTCTGGGCATAGCGATCGGCAGCGGACTGCTGACAGCAGACAGCCGCTCTGTTGACATTTTCGGGAACCAGACGATCTCTACCACAGCCGTCGATCGCAATAATAAGGCCGTGACCCAGACAACAATCTATCCCGACTCCACGAACTCTGCTTTCTCTGTGACAGTCAACGGCCTGCTTGTTTGTTCAACAGGGAAAACAGGACTTCAGACCGCGTTCGGTTCCGATGGGCTCGAACGGCAAACAGGCGTCATCGATCCTCGAACCGGCACCAGGGTGACACACTACAACGAGAAAGGCCAGGTAGACTGGACACAGGATTCGGCCACAAATCAGACGAGTTTCGGCTATGATTCCGCCACCGGCCGACGCATTTCTATGACCGATGCCCTTTCCAACACGGTCTACACGGCGTATGATTCCAAGGGCCAGGTTCTCGCCACATGGGGCGCGACGTATCCTGTGGCGTATGAGTTCGACGAATACGATCGCATGTCGGCGATGTACACCTATCGCGGAACTAATCCAATTGCCGCCTATTCAGATATCTGCAATTTGAAATCCTCGATGGACAAGACGAGCTGGCTCTATGACCTCGCCACGGGCCTGCTGACGAACAAGGTCTACGCTGATGGCAAAGGACCAGGATACACGTACACCGCCGACGGCAAGCTCGCGACGCGCACATGGGCACGCGGTGTCGTGACCACATATTCCTGGGACTCGCTCGGGCAGATGACGAATATCGATTATTCTAGTTCTGCGCCGAACGTGAGCTTCGCCTTTAACCGGATCGGGCAGCAGACCACCATCACAGACGGCACCGGCTCTCGCGCGTTCACATACAACGACCAGCTTCAACTCGCGGCGGAGACGAACGCGCTTGCCGGAATTCAGCGCGGCTACGACTCGCTCGGAAGAAGTTCCGGTTTCAGTCTGGCCGACGGATCGTACGCGGTTCAATACTCCTATTCCGGTGTCGGCCGCTTTGCCGGAATATCGTCAACGGTAAATGGCCAGTCGAATGGATGGCAGTACTCCTATCTGCCGGACTCTGAGTTGATCGTCGGGTGGAACAATGGAGTGGTTTCGGTTAGCAAGAGTTACGATCCAAGCCGGAACCTGATCATCGAGATCCTGAATCAGGCAGGTAGCAACGTGATTTCCAGATTCCAGTACTCGAACGATCAGCTCGGCCGGCGAACTCAGAGGATTGACAATTCCTCGGCAACCAACTCGTTTGGCTACAACACTCGCTCTGAACTCACTGCTGCGGCCATGGGCACCAATAATTACGGATACCAATACGACCCCATAGGGAATCGAATCACGGCGACGAACAACGCCGAGGTGCTCACATACCTAGCCAACGCGCTGAACCAGTACACGAACATTCATGACGGCGTCACCAGCATGCCTACCTACGATCTCGACGGGAACATGGTCACATTCGGCGGCTGGACGTTCGGGTGGGATGGGGAGAATAGGTTGATACTCGCCGAACCGGTCGCGCCGACCGGTGGAGCGAGGCGTGTTCGGTGCTTCTACGACTTCATGTCCAGGCGAGTCGGGAAGGCCGTGGATGAGTGGAATGGCTCGGCATGGGTTGCCGCCTCGACAAACCTGTTCCAGTACGATGGCTGGAATCTCGTTTCCGAGACTCAGGTGTCAGGTCTCAGCACTCAGGTTTCTCGCTATGTCTGGGGACTTGACCTCTCCGGCTCACTGCAAGGAGAAGGTGGCATAGATGGTCTTCTCTCAGTGACGCGAAGCACACCGTCAGGAACATTCACCTATTATCCCTGTGCCGACGGAAACGGCAACATTCCGGAGTACCTCGACACGAACGGCATCGTCGTGGCTCACCGTGAATATGACCCTTACGGAAACACTATTGCTTCCAGCGGCGCGGTGAACGATTTCGACTTCTGGTTCAGCAGCAAGTATCTCGACCCTGAGACGGGACTGGTTTACTTCGGTTACCGATATTACTGCCCACTAATTGGCCGTTGGATCTCAAGAGATCCTAGCGAGGAGGAGGCGGATCACCATCTGTACCTGTTTGTCCGGAATCGCTCCGTGGACTTTGTCGACAACGATGGGCGTTTCGTGTGGATTATCAAGTGGTGTATTAGGAAATGCATTCCAACTCCATCGCTTGGGGGCCCCCTAATCCCAACTACTTATAGTCTGATCTCGGACACTCCTGTCTACACGGGTTCGCCTCCAGTCTTCTTGTATCGTATTTGCGAATACCAGGCAACATGTCCGCACTACTCTGATGAAATTGGAACGACCTATACTATTACGGGCAAGACAATGAAGCCGTGCCCCCTTCACGGTCTGCCCGCCGTCTTTATACCAGTTACCCCATGAAGACGTCCCCATCCAAATGAAACATCATCAACTTCTTCTGATTCTGACTGTGGTGCTTGGTGGCTGCTCGGCAGATACCATGACAGCCGTTCAGAAATCGTCCGCGATGTGCCCGACGATTCCAACAGACTCGAAAGTGATAATTCGGAAAGACGCTTACCGGGATAACCAACCAACTAGATGGGATATCGTAGCGTATCGAACAAATTCCGGATCAACGGACCTATTCCTTTCGAGAGTCGTTGGATTGCCCGGAGAGACTATTCAAATCGCGGATGGAAAGGTCAAGATCAATGGATATGATGTTCAGATTCCCGACAGCTTGTCGTCCGGACAAAGCTATGTTCGCAATCAACACGCGAGATGGGCGATGACGACACCTTATCGCATCTTGCCGATGCATGTGTTCCTTCTGAGCGACAATTCACGAATGGCAATTGATAGCAGGCAACTAGGTTCAGTCCATTTGGACGCTATTGTCGGCAAGGTTCAATGGGAAATCGAACAGAGTCGGTGTCGGTCCAAATAGCCCAGTGCGGCGGGGATCCGTTTCGTGGAAACAAGAAACACGTCATGGGCCATCAACTGTGACAATCCGCGCTGACACCGTACGCCATTTTCTAATTATTGTGGGCGTACATGGGATGGGAGTTCAGCAACGTTCTCTAACTTGCTCCTGCCCCTATCGTGAGGTGGATGCTTGGATGATGGTATTAGTCAGTTGGAGTGGCTAGCTACCGGCTGATCCGCCCGGCAGGGGTGCAGACATCGGTGTGCCATACGACGCAGATCTACCAGGGCGGTACATACATCTGGGGCAGCTAGAGTAGAAGGGGACATGTTACGTGCCGAATTAAAACTGTCATGTTTTGCCGCACTCCCATTGTAGTCAT
>JBAXMA010000377.1:0-3759 GCA_037134535.1 bacterium | reverse complement strand
GAGCAATTCCGATAATGAGAGTACCTGTAAGCTGGTTAAAAGATTTTGTGAAGTTCGATGCAAGCCCGGCTGAACTTGCCGACAAACTCACTTTCGCCGGCCTCGAAGTAGAATCAATCGAGACCATCGGTGGTGAATATCCCGGCGTGGTTGCCGCAAGAGTGCTGAGCATTTTACCGCATCCCGGCGCGGACAAACTGGTACTCTGTGACGTTGATATCGGCGGCAGGCAAGTGCGCGTTGTTTGCGGAGCCCGGAATTTCAAGGTCGGCGACATGGTCCCTTTCGCCGGTCCCGGCACCACTATCCCCAACGGCATGAAGATCGCGGAAACATCGATCCGCGGGGAGAAATCGGCTGGAATGCTCTGCGCTGAGGACGAGCTCGGTATTTCCGGCGACCACACTGGCCTCCTGATTCTGCCGCCCGATGCAGCACCGGGCATCCCGCTATCGAAGATCATTCCGCCCGAACCGGTATTCATCATAGAAGTAACTCCTAACCGGCCGGACTGTCTGAGCATAGTCGGTATAGCGCGCGAAGTAGCTGCACTCTACGGAACAGAACTCAATATACCGGCTATCGAGATCCCCGAGTCTGATCAACCGATTGAGCAGCTTGCGCGTGTTGACATCAAGGACAAAACCAAGTGTGTCCGATATACCGCCCGTTGCCTGCTCAATGTCACCATAGCCCCCAGCCCGCTGATGATCCGGCTGCGGCTCATGCAGGTGGGCACCAGACCCATCAACAATGTTGTCGATATCACCAACTACGTCATGCTCGAGTACGGCCAGCCGCTTCACGCCTTTGACAGAAGTCTTCTCAAGGACAATCATATTATCGTGCGCAGCGCAAAAGACGGCGAGATTATGTCCACGCTGGATGGTACCGAGCGTAAACTCACGCGGGACATGCTGCTCATTGCCGACGCTAAAACACCTGTTGCTGTTGCAGGCGTTATGGGTGGTGCCGGCAGCGAGATCAGGGACACAACCACCGGGGTCCTGCTCGAAAGTGCATGCTTCCAGCCCTCATCCATACGGCGAACCTCAAAAGTTCTCGGCCTCTCCACCGAATCATCGTACCGGTTCGAGCGCGGCGTTGATCCTGAACTGGCGGACCTTGCCAGCAGGCGCGCAACACAGCTCATGATTCGCTATGCAGGCGCGACTGCGGCCCGTGGTGTCATCGATGTCTATCCGCGCAAGGCAAAGGATCGGCCCATCCGTTGCCGATTCGACAAAATCCGCAACCTCACAGGCGTGGATTACACTACTGAGCAGATAGTATCGGTGTTCAAGTTGCTCCATCTCAAAGTTGTCAGGCTGACAAAAGCTGGTTGTACGGTCCTCGCGCCATCCCGACGCATGGACCTGGAGATTGAAGCCGACCTCACCGAAGAAGTGATGAGGATAAACGGTCTCGACAAGGTACCCGTGCACCAGCCGCGGACCAGCTTTGTGTCCAGCTCCGATGACACGGCAGTGCGTGCCACGGCTGAGTGCGTCAGAATAGCCACTGGCCTGGGCCTGAGTGAAATCGTCAACTACAGCTTTGTATCAGAACGTCTCCTGGACTTGTTCGACATTGGCGACAAGTCTTCACGGGTAGTCCTCCCCAATCCAGTCAGTTCAGATCAGTCAGTAATGCGACCGGCATTGGTTCAGCAGATGGCCGCAACGCTCGGTTACAACTTATCCCGACAGAACGTCGAGGCTTCCCTGTTTGAAATCGGCAGGATATTTCTCAAAGACACCACGGGGCGTCTCAGTGAAGAAACTCATCTGGCAATAGGTCTGCTTGGACCTGTCGGACGGACGAGCCTGGCCAAACGCAGTCCGGTCGAGGCGGAAGAAATTTTCTTTTGGGCGAAGGGAATACTTGAGTCATTGTGTGCGGCATTCAATGCACCAGCCTGTACACTCAAAGCGGCGAACGCATCATGGGCTGAACCGGGAAAGGCTGCACGAGTTCACCTCGCGGTCCCTGGCGGAGAGATTGATATCGGCATAATCGGCATTCTGAAAACGTCTATCCGAGCAGAATGGCGCATGACACGCCCGGTAGCACTTTTGGAAGTAAAGCTGATACCACTGATTGCCAACGTATTCATTCCCACCGAAATCAAGCCATTGGCCGTCTACCCTGCCATTACAAGAGATGTGGCCCTTGTCGTAGACAATGCAGTTAAACACGAAGACATTGTACGAATCATCCAGAAAAGCGCTCCTGCTGAATTGACACGAATGGATCTCTTTGATATATATAGTGGTAAGGGAATAGTTGATGGCAGGAAAAGCATGGCTTACTCCCTTACGTATCGTTCACTGGTAAAAACGTTGACCGATGAGGAGGCTAATGAGCTTCATGAAGCGGTCAAACGACAGATGGTAAGCGAACTGAAGGCAGAAATACGAGAAAGTTAGCATCTGCAGGATTGCTCCTGCGGCGAAAGAAATAAATGGAATCGGTTGTCTTGTTGCGAAATCTGATACTGCTAGCGCTTCTGTTGGCGCCAGTGGTCTGCGTTGTCAGTTATTTCCGGGTTGTTTACGCGCCGGCGCTTGTGCGGGCCGGCGTATCACGCATGGGCCTTTGCCATGCATCCCTGCCGCGGCTATTGCCAAAGCATGGCGATCCTGGATTACGCACAGATTTCGTTCTTTGAACAACTGATTTTGCTTTTTTCCCGCCGCAAAGCTTTACCCTGCCTTGCTCGTGAATTGGCTCATTTCTGACCCTTATATTCGCTGAAAGGGAGCTTTAGTAGGGCGCTATCCTGACGCCCCCCTTCAACGGGGGGAACTGGAGATCGTTCTCAAGAGCACCCACTTAGTCTCTGAGGAACAGAGAAAAAGCCGCTGCGTTCAGGGTGGGGTTTTTCAAAGCCGGCAGGCGGGAACATGGACTTGTTTGACAAAGCAGAAACAGTTGACAGGAGCAAGCTGCCTCTCGCCGCGAGAATGCGTCCGGAATCTATGGACGACATCGTGGGCCAGGATCACATCCTCGGAAAAGGCAAACTGCTCCGCCGGGCCATCGAGGCCGACCGGCTCGGAAGCATAATTCTCTATGGACCGCCCGGCTGCGGCAAGACATCCCTCGCGCAAGTCATAGCCGGAACCACCCGTCGCAAATTTGAACAGACCAGCGGCGTTACTGCAAACACCGACACTCTCCGCGCCGTTATCGAGACCGCCCGCTACCGCAAGGTCAACGATAAAGTCGAGACCATCCTCTTCATCGATGAAATACACCGTTTCAACAAGTCTCAGCAGGACGTGCTCCTGCCCCACGTGGAGAACGGGACCTTCACTCTGGTGGGAGCCACAACTCATAACCCGCTCTTCTTCATCAATGGTCCGCTGAATTCGCGTTCGCAGATGTTTGAGCTTACTCCGCTTGCAGAAGACGCTGTCCAGAAGCTTCTTGAGCGGGCCATAACTGATCCGCGCGGACTCGGACATCTCAAGATCAGGGCCGACACCGATGCGCTCCGCCACCTTGCCGGTGCCTGCGAAGGCGATGCACGCCGGGCTCTCAACGCATTTGAAATAGCTGCGCTCACTACTGTTCCGGACTCGCAGAACCTTATTGTCATAACCCGGCAGATAGTTGAAGACTCCATCCAGAAACGCGCGGTCTTGTACGATCGTGACGAGGACCAGCACCATGATACAATTTCAGCGTTCATAAAAAGTGTCAGAGGTTCAGACCCTAATGCCGCGCTCTACTGGCTCGCAAAGATGTTATATG
>JBAXMA010000376.1:0-3765 GCA_037134535.1 bacterium | reverse complement strand
CTATCTGCCAGCTGGACATCCATGGACGTTGGCATGCGGACTATTTGTCTGTCCCTCAGAAGGAGAAGAGAATCTGGAAGTAGAAATGCATACTCGGCTTGTGTCTATTGAAGTGCCGGGGGAGGGAGTTGAACCCTCATGATGTTGCCATCGCTGGATTTTGAGTCCAGTTACTAGCAGCCAGTAGCAAGCCTTTACGACTATTTGGTTACTTTCTGGTTGCTTTGTGGCTGTCTTTCCCATATAGTGCTGACATTAATGGACATGGGAGGGATGGAGCAACATGAAGCACAGAACTGGTCACTTGTTCAAGAGGGGTGATGCTTTCTATCTGCGTTGGAGGGTGAACGGGAAGGTCTTCTCGAAAGGGTTGCGCGATGCGGACGGCAACGCAATCACTTCCCGGAAAAATGCAGACGCAAAGCGCGTCGAGATGATGCAGGGATTCACGGTCGGCGATGAAGTACAGGCGCTTGAATCGATCGTCGGGAAATTGTCAGCGAGACAGGCAGATGCCGCCACGATTGAAGACGAAAAGAATCCGCCGTTGACCGTAGCTGCCGCATGGAACGCATACGAGCTTGCCGGTAACCGGCCGGACTCCGGGCCAGAGACGTTGAGCACCTACGCGCTGCAATGGGGTTGCTTTGTTCGCTGGCTGGCTAAGCATCACCCGGAGGCAGCGTCCTTGCGACAAGTGACACGCAACCTTGCCGAAGAATACGCCGCACACTTGACAAAGCGCGGAGTCACGGCCAACACGTTCAATAAACATATCCGTGTTTGCCAGCTTGTCTTTCGCGTTCTCGCCGACAAGGCACGGAGCAAAGAAAACCCCTGGGACGAGATCGTTCGCAAGAAGCAGTTGCCCCAAAGTCACCGGGAATTGACGACAGACGAATTGCGCCGCGTCTGTCAGAACGCGGACGGCGAGCTGCGGGTTCTATTGGCTTTAGGCTTGTATCTTGGAGCCCGGCTTCATGATGCCGCGTGCATGGACTGGGGCAGTCTTGACCTTCACAAAGGCATTGCCAAATATATGCCGCACAAGACCGCCCGCCGATCCGGCAGAGTTCTGACCGTACCACTGCATCCGGCACTATTGGCAATACTGTCGGAGGCACCACCAGCCTCACGGCTTGGGGCTGTTTTGCCGGGACTTGCCAAGCTTTACACCGAGCTCGGGCCATATGCCGTGGCCGGCATTGTTCAGAAACACCTTGAAGCAAACGGCATTCAGACGAAAAGAGCGGGAAAGGGAGTCCGACAAGTTACGTCTGCCGGATTCCATAGTCTAAGGCATTCGGCTGTCAGCCTATTGCGTGAAGCCGGAGCCCCGTTAAGTGTCACAATGGCAATCGTTGGGCATTCAAGCCTTGCCATGCACGACACTTACACGCACACCGGTGAAGCCGCTATGCGCCAGGCAATGAACGCCCTGCCGAGCGTTCTTGAAGAAGACAAACCGGTGAAAGCGCTGCCGCCCGCTGACCCGCTGGCCGCGTTCAGGGACAAGGTCCGAGCCAGCGTTGAGAAGTTGACCGCAAAGAATGGCTTGAAGGTGAAGGATGAACTACTGGCGCTGCTATCGGCTACTCATCAAGCTTGATCATCATGCAGAACTGACCCAGTTTCGTCAGGGCGGGAAGGAACAGGTCTTTGGCGAACTGTTACTCTTCACCCTTCGGATCTTCAGTGGTTGGGCACCGGCTTCTTCTTTGCTTTCTGGAGCAGAGCGACCAGGTTATTTAGCCGGTTGTCATCGAAGAAGAATGTTGATTTCGGGTCCCACGTATCGGCTTTACCGTTTGGTTCACCTATTACATTTCGGACATCCTTTTCGGAGCTGGCAAAATACTCAGAGAAACGGACAACATAAATGTGAATCGCGAGTCCTGCCTCCTTGGAACTCGCCTCGGGATAGATGCCAAGCAGGGCAGTGCGTGACTTCTCTTCTCCCATGATCCCGTTGAAGGCAACGTTTGATCGTGTGCGGTTGGATCCATCGAAGAATGGGCGTAGAGCGTCAAGGGCCTTGTCATATAGGTCGGCAACACCTCTTTGTTCAGCGAAACTGCGCAACTCTTCCCACGTCCGCGGTGGCTGGCGTTTTGAGGTTGCTTCGGCCCGCACTTGAACCTGTTCGTCATCGAGCAGCAGCGACCGTCCAAGAATCTCTCCCTGTGGCGTCTTGAAGTACGAGAACGTGGCAACATTGATATCAACGTTGTGGGACTCGGATAGGTACTTGACGATCCGCTCTGTTGCCGAGTCCAGAGACGAAGCAACAACGTACATGCGGTGCCGTTCATTGAGGACATCCGGCAGTTCCGCTCCGAACTTATCCCTGAACGCCTGTTCCAAAGTCTTCGGTTTCAGGAACGCGTTGGCAGTTGCCAGAATATCGTCGTGGGTCAGCTTCTCAACCCATGACGCGTAGTCAAGCACTTGAGCCACGATGTCTCTCGGGGTCTTGTCTCGCTTGAGTTCAAGGATGACGAGGTTCCCAACCGGATCAATGGCGAGCAGGTCAATGAAGCCACCATACGCGGTGGGCACCTGCTGACCCATAACAATCAGAT
This sequence comes from bacterium, assembly GCA_037134535.1. Classification (GTDB taxonomy): domain Bacteria; phylum Verrucomicrobiota; class Kiritimatiellia; order SPBP01; family SPBP01; genus JBAXKQ01. The sequence goes on along the minus strand of JBAXMA010000376.1, from coordinate 1,183 downwards.
CATTGCTGACCAAGGTGATATCTTGACACATCCAGTTCTCAATACGCTCCTCCAAGTCCAGTTTCTGCTGCGGAATCGGGCTGAGTTGCTCATCTTCCACACGCCATAAGCGGATTGCAGTCGGCATTCTCGTCCTCCTTGTTGTCCATGAACATCTGGTATCTCATATAGCAACTTATGTAATCAGGAACAATTCCCGATGAGCTGCGCGCCTCGGATTCTCTCCTTCAAGAAGCTGCTCTTTCTAGGGTTGAGATTACTCAGATGGTGAAAATTGTCAACGCCCCGGCATTGTGGCCGCCCCTGCTCACGGGGCAGTGTTTCGATCCTTCTTACGTTCAGTTTCGTCCGCGAGAGAGGACGACCTGAGACTGCGGTGCGGCTGGCTCGGCCACCGGCACCACGAGCCCCACTACTGGCAGATGAATGAAGCACCCGATGACCGGTTTGCCAGTTGCAGTGCGAATCGCTTCTGCGTAGGCCAGAACCTGGCCGGCGTAGGATGCGGCTTTTTCAATGGCCTTGTCGCGGCCGCTAGGGAAGCTCTTGTGATCGATAACGACGTACCCCGCACTGGTCTCCAACACGAGATCGGCAGTACCTCGCAGCGTGGAGCCACTCTTCAGCTTCATTCGCAGCGGCCATTCCCGATGCCACTTGGCGCCGGGCCATTTACTCTCCACCCAGCCTCTCAACGCATCGCCAGCACTGAGAACGGCATCAGCATCCACAGATGACTCCACGTTCCAGCGCACCAACAGCCCATTGGCAAGGTCCTTTCGCTGTGAAGCTGTCAGGGTTGTTCGGTCGACCGCGAGGAATCCGTGCAGTGCGTTGCCAACGAGTTCCATACCCACAGTGCCTTCGCCAAGTGCCTGGGGCCGGGATGGAACGTAGCCGCCGAGTGTGACGAAATAGGCCTCCAGCGCGGCATCACTGAACAGCCCCCGCTGCTGCCAATTGCAGACGCCCATCCTTTCCGGCAACGCTATGGACGACAATCCTTGTTTTGCAATGACTTCCAAGGCATGAGATGCGCCCCGGGCAAGCGCGTTCTCCCGCCGGAGTTCTTCATAGAGCGGAGCAATCTCGCGGATGCTTTCGCGAAAATCGAGGACGACTTCCCTTCTCAATCGGCGAACTCGCGCCCGGCCCATCTCTGTTGCGGGTGCTACTGCCCCAT
>JBAXMA010000375.1:0-3767 GCA_037134535.1 bacterium | reverse complement strand
GACTACAAACATCAGGTACTTGCCACCCGCCACATGGCACCATGGCGGGTGCTTCTCTGGACCAAGTTCATTGAAGCTGTCATGCAGCTCCGCCCTCGCGCACTGAGACGAGTCCTCGCCCACCCCGACCTGCCCATCCGCGCGGCACAACGCTGGTACTACCGCATCGGCAGGCGTGTGTGGCCTCATGAGATATGGAACTTCATCTTCCGCGACCGCCGGCTGAAGAATGGCCCCACCCTCGCAGAATTCCGGGGCAAGCCACAGGACGCCGAGGAGTTGGCAATGGAAGAAGAGCGCCGCGGCCTCCGAGGCATCAGGCGTGAGTTCAGAGCAGCAGGCCATAATGCCAGAAAAGGAGTAGCTGGAGTTCGTGAATTAGTGAGTTCGACTGATCACATGTCGTGACAGCCGCAAAACAAGCAGGACTCGAAAGGAGACCGAAATGAACGAGGAACAGCAGGGTATGACGCAGTCACGGCAATTGTCCGACAACGACCCGATGGCAGAATCTGCCCCGCCGCCTCTGGATGAAGAACTGCTTCAGCCTGCGACGTCCGAGCGTAAACCTGCCGCGAGTGGTTATCTCAACAGACTTGCGAAGGACTTCCATTCGATGGACGACCGCTTAACCCTGTCTCGGATCGTCGACGCTCTGCTCAAACATCCGGGCCGCATCGTCTTCGAGATAATGCAGGGACGCATCGAAACTGTGTCAGCGCTCCTGCTGATTGTCGCAGCTGCCTGCACAGCAATATATGGCCTGATAATGGGCAGTTTTTCAGGGGGACCGCAGTGGTGGATTGTTCCGGCCAAGGTTATCATAGGAGTATTTCTCAGCTCCCTGATCTGCCTGCCAAGCCTGCATATTCTCACATCGCTTTCCGGCGGGAATCAGTCGCTCGGACAAACCGCGTCACTCATGCTGCTCAACCTCGCCTTGGGAGGAATTCTTCTCGTCGGCTTCGCGCCCATCGCATGGATATTCTGTCAATCCACAAACTCCGTAGTCTTCATGGGCGGATTGCACGTGTTGATCTGGTGCACGGGAACCTTCTTCGGCCTCAATCTTCTAAAGACCTCCTTATCATTGCTCAACAAGCAGTCTCTGGGGATCATGACATTATGGAGCGGAATATTCCTTGTCGTGGTATTCCAGATGTGCACCACCTTGCGACCATTGGTTGGCCCCTTCGATGGATATAACCTCAAGGAGAAACAGTTCTTCCTGGAACACTGGGGCACCTCGAGGTAGCAAAAAGCACACTGCAATAATCGATGGTCTGGAAATGACATGGTTCTGAAAGGACGAGAGATATGCAAATGCTTCTGATAGCAGGTATTGTGATCGCAGTTATGCTCGTGGCAGTTTTCCTGCCAGCAGCAATAATCCTCTGGTGGCGACCTGCAGTTCGAGTCGCATCCACGAATATTGAGGCAAGTGAAGTTTACAGAAGGCGACGGATTGCCATTGCGCTAGTCATCCTGCCAACGTTCTGCTTCATGCTGAGTTTCGCCACCAGACTGCCTCTACCGGACTGGCAGTCGGGGCACATCAGTGACTACTGTTTCGTCGCCATCAATGCCAGGTCGTCGGGGTTCCTGCTTCCGCTGATCCTTTATGCCGTAGTAAGTGCTCTCTACCTGCTGCGTGATCCAAATCGCCATGCAGCCTCAACATGGGTTCTTATCGGTATTGCGGGCGGAGCAGTATTGACGCTTCAGTTCGCATTTGTCTATCTCGCCATGGCAATGCCCGCTGCCGGCCATTTTGTTCTGCATCCCAATATGCGTGACATATGGAAACTGGTGCCTGGAGCGTCACTCTTCGTGGTAACCGGCATAATGCTGGCATGGGCTGTGATATCACGCAGAAGGTGGCTTCTTCGTCTGGCGGCCGTGGTTGGCACTGCCTTTGTAACCTTGGCCATGTCTTTATGGATCTCTCACAACCTGCCGTCAACACTTGGGGAAACAGTGTTGGTTGGTGGACGGTGTGCACTTGCCATGGTCCTCATCTTTGCTCCGTTCTGGTGCCTTGCCATCTTCGTCTACCTTCTCCACCTGCTGCTACGACGAACCCAGATGCCTGTTTGGAACCGTAACGTTCTGACTGGTGCAGGAATCTGGTCCACTGCCTATATGGTATCGCTGTATAGAGCAGTCGCTGCTGGCATCGCCCTTTATGAATCGCTGCCAACACATCCGCCATCCTGCTTCATAGCGACTGCGGCTGCCGGCGGTCACTGTTGTTTCGTACGGTCATGGCCGCTCTTTCACAATGGCCGGCTTGCTGGCTACGTGAATCGCCAGTTACTCACGCTGAAGTGTTTTGAATTATTGATTCAAGCCATGTCACCGGAATTTCACCGGATTTTCAGGTGGTGCTACAACAGGGTTGGATATCCACTTTCGCGCCTCATAGTACACGCATTCATAGCCGACATCGTGTATGTCCTCCTCAAGCCGCCGGAGTGGGCTGCGTGTCTCGCATTGCGCCTGCTCGTACCAGGTTTCCAACGTTTGACCACAACACTGTCACCATGCCGGCAATTCGACAAACTCATGAAGGAAGACTGTTCAAGCGATAAAGCGGCGGGACGACTTCTTGCCAGCAAGGCGCAATCCTACCGGGATGGAGGCATCAGCACATGAAACTGTCAGCACTGAAACACGGTCCGGCAGCGTTGTGCCGCATGGACAAGGCATTGCTCGGCGACGCAGCCAGGCGAGAGAGTCAACTCTACATCATCCTCTCCGCATGCCTCACCATAATCGTTGGCACATTCGTCTACGGCTTCGCATTCGGCTTGTGGCGAAGCCCTCTCCAGGGACTGTATTCAGCAGTCAAGATGCCGCTGCTGTTCTTCTCAGTCATTCTCACGACAACAGTCATCAACACCATGCTTGCGCAGATCATGGGAGCTAGGATTTCGCTCCGTCAGGTCACAATGTCAGTTCTTCTAGCCATGGCGGTCACGGCAGCCCTCATCGGCGGCCTCAGTCCCATCGTGCTTTTCCTGATCGCAAACATGGCGTCACCGGATCCATCTCTTGTCGGTAAGTCATTTACTGATCCGCTTGTCGCCAGCTCAGCATCCACATATTGGACACTCTTGCTCACTCATGTTGCAGTGATAGGCACTGCCGGAATTGTCGGCAATATCAGACTCTATCGCCTGCTCAAGAACATGGTACCAGGGCGAATGGCCATCTACCTGCTGCTTACCTGGATTTTTGTAATAGGATTCATAGGCTGCCAACTTGCGTGGCTTTTCAGCCCTTTCATGTGCAAGCCCACTTACCCGGCACACTTCCTCGCCCTGGAATACTATCAGGAGAATTTCTATGAACGCGTGTTGCGAGCAATTTCGACACTGATCACACAGCATTGACATAAGTACGGAGATGAAACATTCTGACAGAAGGAACACGGAACATGAATACAATAAGTCGTAACCTGCCGGTACTACCATTTCTCTTTCTAGCACTGGTCGGTCTGCCGATGCTGGGCATTGTGCTTAGCGGTCAATGTGTCTCGGACTATCTGGAATTTCCACCGCTGACCAGGCACGTTCATCACGCTGGGTTCTCATGGCTCGCTTTCATCGGCCTGGGCCTCGCAATCCTCGCAGTAGTCCTGCCATTCGACTACCGTGTCCTGCTCAGCCGCCGCAGCCTGACCTCCTGCAATCCCACGTCAAACAGCGAGTCATCACGTTCTTCACTCTTCACTTTCCCGGTCTGGGGCTGGATCGGTCTCGGAT
>JBAXMA010000374.1:0-3773 GCA_037134535.1 bacterium | reverse complement strand
TCTCCTGGCTGCCTATGAAAAGACTGGGCGGAACAAGGCTAAGACCATGAAGTTGTTCTACCCCAATCGGCCGGCAAACTACTTCGATCGCCTCATCTACGACGCCGTTCAACGCTGTCAAAAGGCTCTGGAGAATTTCCCGCTGTTTGCAGGCTCGTATGAGAAGGAGTGTCGTCGGCGAAAGCGAGATTGATTCGCCATTCTACTCAATCTGCGCCGGGTCGGGCCGCTGTTGGTATGAGTTTGTACGGAGACCGGCGATATCCCTATTGCCTGTGCTGGGTGGACCAGTTGCTTGATGTCATGATAACGGGCCTCATGCTCTGTGGTGGTGCGGCTCAAGTCTGAAGAAGAGAAGCATGTCGAACATTGAAAACGAGTGGGACCACCGTTTGATAGAGCGAATGTGGAGTGATCAGGAAGAAGATCGGAGGAATGTATGAAATTGGGCATGTCGGGTACTGGTCGTTATCTGCGCAGGCTGCCGTTTATTGTGCCGGTGGCGTATGCAGTTGACGCCTATCGGAGCGGATGTCTCACGATGGAGCGCGAGAATCCTTTTCATCTAGGCCGTTATCGAATGTCGCGGAGGCCTGAATCAGTTTCGTATGGTCAGAAAGAGATTACGTCACAACACGTCATAGAGAAGGGGGCATACTATGGATCTTGACAGGCTCTGCAAACACCTGAAGGCCGTGAATCTTACGGGGCTTCTGAATGTTAAGAAGGATAAGATCACTGATGATGGACAGGAGGGTGTCATTCTCACGTTATGGCGGCTTCGTGGCGCTTTGAAGAATGACAAGGAGAAGGACATTACCTTGATTGTGGATCCCGATGGACCGGGCGGGGACCTTTTCTTCATTGCGCGCGGGTTAGCGGAGTGCGAGGCATACGACAAAGTCATGACCGTCTACATGGATGCTAATCACCAATGTTTCCATGGTGCCCATCGGTGGAGTCCAAAGGATAATGAGGTGCACTTCAGTTTCGCGTTGCCGATTCCGGCCGGGGCGGATGATTTTCCCGATCAGGATCTCGTGAAGCGTTTGGTTACTGATATGTATGAGGGTCTTCTTTTCCCTGAGTTGCGGCTTCTGATGCAGGCAGTTGACAAGGACGAAGTTGATGGTGAGGAAGACAAGAAGAAGAAGATACAGAAAATCACCGCTTTGTATCGGAGTCTGACTAGTTCCAAGAGTGAGGGACCGTCAGGTTCGGATGAGTCGGTGTAGCAGTTTTGGGAGAGTTATGGGGACATATACTAAGCCTGTGAGGGATCTGCTAGTGGACGCCAAGCGGGCAGTGGTGGCATCCGGGGTCAAGCCGGTGCCCCACGCCGCTCTGATCGGTTGGGCGCACGTGGCTGCTGCTGCTTCCGTGAGCGGCGTGCTCGACTCAGCACTGAAAGAATACCTGAAAGTGGCGCAAAGCAGACCGGCATGGCCGGGCACGACAATTCAGTTGGCTGCATCGATGAAGGAGATCCCGCAGATTGATGTCCCGCTGAAACCGGACGGAGCCCTTTCCGGGTTGCTGTCAAGCGTTCCATGCGGAGGCGGCGGGGATAGTGAACTGAAATTGGCTGACTTTGCGAAGATTCTGTGGGCAGGTGCTCCAGATGATTGGCGCCGGGACTTCTGTGGTCTCAATGGGATAGAGTATCGGCAGGCACCAGGCCCGGCGGGCGTACCTATGCCGATAGTTGGCGCCGGGGCCATGCTGTCGGGTTTGAAGACCGCGGACGGGATCTGTGATGCGCTGAGAAAAGATGTCTATGGGCAGGATCATGCCATTCGCGAGATTGCGGAAGCACTCTTCAAATCGCAAGTGACATCAGTTGGGGCTGTTGATGCGGTACCCAAGATGGTGTTTCTTTTCATGGGACCATCTGGCGTTGGTAAGACATACACAGCGGAAAGGCTGGGTACATACCTTAAAGACTCCCAGGGAACAACCCGGCCAGTGCGGGTGCTGGATATGAGCGGCTTTTCCACCTCGGAAGCCGGTTTGCTTGCCTTGACCGGTTTTCCACCCTCGTATAAGAGCAGTCGGCCCGGCCAGCTCACGGGGTTCGTCAATGAGCATCCTAACGCGGTGGTTATTTTTGACGAGGTTGAAAAGGCCAGTTCCGAAGTTATCCGGGTTCTGCTACAGGTTTTGGGGCGCGGGTTGTTGGAGGACAACAACCTGCGGAAGTCGATTCCGTTCAAGGATACTGTGCTGGTGTTCACGACCAACGCCGGCCGTCAGCTCTATGAGAACCTCAACCGTACCGGCTTGACGTTTGACGCGGCGCGTGTGCATGCAGACACCATTCTCGACGCCCTCGAACAGGAGCGGAACGCAAATGGGCAGGCGGTGTTTCCAAGAGAGTTATGTTCCCGACTGGCCATGGGCTATCCTGTTCTCTTTCGACCGCTTCAGCCGTCAGACTATGACCGGATCGTGTGTAGGGAAATTGAGCGGCAGACACGATGTTATGAGGAGCGGTTTGCCCTGTCAGTAGTTTGCGCCGATCCCATTGTTAGAACACTTCTCGTCTTGAGGAGTGGTCCTGATCTTGATGCCCGGAAGGTTGGGGAGTGCGTTTCGCGTTTTCTGAGCGAGTTCCTGTACGATGGATTTCAGGACCGCCCCGATTTCTTCACTGAAGAGAAGCTTGGTAAGGCCAAGTGTATTGAGATACGCCTTGCGAAGAGCGGGCAGGGGGCTGAGATAGTCCAGCAGTTGGACAAGAGTTCTAGAAAGGTCCTGCTCATCGATGATCGTCCGGAGTTTCTTGAGCTTTTCAAGGCCAAGTGTCCCAAGTTTTCCTGGTTTGGGGCCGGGACTACGCTTGAGGCGTGCGAGATTTTGAGGCGTGAGTCAATCAGCTTCGTCCTTCAAGATCTTGATCTCCGTGGATCGGTAGAAGGTCCGATGGATGTGTCGACCGGTATCGACTGTCTGAAGGTGTTGCACGAGCGGTTTCCCCGCCTGCCGATCTACATTCTATCGCGAGCGCTCAGCCGCACGAACTTCGATGAGGGTCTTTACCACCGCTGTGTGGAGGCGGGTGGCGCCAGGGGGTATATCGAGCGGGTTCTCACCAGTATGGACCAAGATAGCGAGGCAGGCGAGTTTGCGGCTCAGCTTGAAACCGTGCGAACAAATCTGGCGCGAGAGGAGTTGATCAGGCAAATGACGCGTTCGCGGAAGCGAGTGGTCTTTGACGTCGACTTTCAGCTTCATGCGGCATCCGCCTCAGTCCACTGCAACCTCCACAACATCCGGTTTGAGGTCGTGCCGTCGAGCGGGGCATACGGCCTGTTCACATTGTCGCGACCGGGGATAAGATTCAAAGATGTGGCGGGCTGCGAGCAGGCGATGAAGGAGCTTAAACTTGTGGTTGACTGGTTGAAAGACCCCGCCGCGTTTCAGAAGCTTGGAGCTCACATCAAGCGTGGGGTTCTGTTGGTCGGGCCGCCAGGAACCGGCAAGACACTGCTGGCTCGGGCCATGGCTGGTGAGGCGGAGGTTCCTTTCGTCGCCGCCAAAGCTTCCGAGTTTAAGACGGTGTGGCAAGCCAGCGGGGCCAAGGCTGTCCGTGAGTTGTTCGCCGAGGCGCGAAAGCACGCGCCTGCGATAGTGTTCGTTGACGAAATCGACGCCATTGGCGAATCGAGGGCTGCGCGTTCATCGAACTCGAACGAAGATCGTCAGACGCTTCTGCAGTTACTGACCGAAATGGATGGTTTTGCGAAGGAGGTCGATGCCCCGCCGGTGATTGT
>JBAXMA010000373.1:0-3775 GCA_037134535.1 bacterium | reverse complement strand
GTTTGGGACAAACGGCTCTACTTGGAATGCGGTTGGCAAAACAAACAAGGACTTGCACGAGTGCAAGTCCTTGTTCTGAAAAAAGTAGCGGGGGGAGGATTTGAACCTCCGACCTCCGGGTTATGAGCCCGACGAGCTACCAGGCTGCTCTACCCCGCGATCATGTTGAGTTCTTCACTGTATCGTCCGGCGGCCAGAGGTCAAGAGCGCTTGTGACAATTGTGTCGTGACAATTGCAACTCGGCGAATACCGGTGCGATGGCTGATTCTCGGGTTGACCCTGGCCTACGGAGTGGTCATGACCGGGGCTGTGTTGATCCTCGCGTGGTTGAGCTACCGGATCAGGTTGTTCCGGAGAGGTGATGCAGCATGAGCCGGAAGCCCATGTTCGGCAGCAGGGTGTGGCCATGGATTGGTGTTGCCACCCTGTGGAGTGTGGCAACTCTGCTGGCCAGTGTGATTGTGGAGGCTCCGGTCGGAGGACTGGAAAGGGACCCTGTAACCACCCGGATTTTCGGCAGATGTGTAAACGCACTGGCTACGGCTGCGTATGATCGGACTGATCTGACATTTCACAAGGGCCGTCCGTCATACGTTGAGAAGGCTTTTTCCAACGATGTGTTTCAGGTGCTTCGCCGGGAAATAGCGCCGACCGGGCACACGCATATGGACGGGGACGAGACAAAAGAGATCATGGCGTGGCTGCGTATTGCCACGCTTCTGGATCCCGACAATATTACATACCATCTCGACGCGGCATACTGGCTGATGAGCAGAGATGTCGGCAGACCAGATGAAGCCAGGCAGGTGTTGATTGAGGCGCGGGCTTCGAACCCGGAATCCTACATCGTCCACATGGCGCTGGGCCAATTTGCCACTAAGATTGGTGACCGGCAGCGTGCCCGGCGCAGCTTTGACAAGGCGCTTGAGCTGTGGCCGCGCGGAATGCTGCCGGCCGAAGATGACAATAATGAGACAAGGCGGGAGCAGGCGGAGCAGAGCAAGATCGACAAGAAGGAAATGCTTAAGCTGCGTATCTTTCTGCGGGAGATGGATGGGGACATGGCCGGAGCTATAGCGGACCTGAAAAGTATTCTTGAGCTCTTTCCGGACAGCCCGCTTGTGCGGGCGCGCATACCGCTTGTTGAAAACGGGCAGGAACTTCCCGCTCTTGCTGAACAAAAATGGAATGCCCTGAGAAAACAGGAATATCACCACGTATGCGAGGAACCTGCCGGGGAACATGCCGGGCACAACGACGACGAGCCCAAGGGGATCATGCCATGAAACATCCGGTATTGACCGCATGGACTTGTCTTCTTGCGCAGGAGTTTTCATGAGGATCTGGTTTGGTCTTTTTGCTATTGCCTTTGTTACTGCCTCTTCATGCTTTGCCGATGACCAGATCATCTACAGGGGCTACACTGTCACGACCTGGCCGCGCGCAGAGCAGTTTGATGTACTGCGGCAGATTGCCGGGGAGAAGGGGAAGGTTATTGAAGACAGGCTTTCGGGAAAACTGATGATCCTGGCAACGACGAATGCCCATGTACAGGTGGCAGCCTTTCTCGCGGACGCTGATGTGCCGGTGCGCAATGTGCGCATAGGCATTACCACTAAACAGTCCGGAACACAGACAAAGAGCGGGTTCGAAGTGCAGGGCTCCGGCAGAATCGCGGCAACGGCAGAAGGAATCGGCTACAAGATTAAGGTTAAACCGGTTGTTGTTGACGAAAGTTCCGGCATGAATTCCCTCGTCCGCCAGACAATTATGGTGTCGGAAGGATGCGAGGCTTCAATCACGGTTGGTCAGGAGGTGCCATACTTCGACTGGCTGTGGGAGACCGGTCAGAGGTGGGGCAATATCCCCCGCGATATGACAATGCGCGAGGTTGGCGCATTTCTCACCGTTCAGCCGTTTGTAGTCGGGGACGGACAGTTCATCCGGATGAAGCTCACGCCTGAGCTTCGTGGTATGGTCGGTAGTAAATCAACACGTATTCAGTTCACGAAAGTTTCCACAGAGGTGACTGTGCGTAACGGAGCATCATTTCCGATCGGTGGGTTGGGCAAGGATGCTCAGTTCTCCAGTAAGTTTTTGGTTGGTTTCAGTTCTGAAGGCCAGACGGAAAGCCTGCAGATCACAGTGACGCCACAGATCGTCGGTCCGGATGGCAAGGATATCACGCGCTAGGTTTTTATTGACTCTGATCGGCGGATCAACCTATAAGACGGGAAGCAGGACTTGTTTGTGGGGGCTGGTGAAGTATGGCAGTGAAACAGGATAAACAATCGGCGGGCGGGGATCAGGAATCAGAGGTATGGAGCGCTATTGCCGCTTTTGAACAGATTCTGGAGGCTATTCCCAATGATCGCACTTCTCTGGAAACACTTGCGCACGCATACGAACAGATAGGTGATCTGGCTCGCGCCAGGGACTATACGGTCAGGCTGGCCGATGTCGTGCTGGATGAAGCTGACCAGCAGGAAGCACGGAATGTGCTGCCCAAGCTTGAACTTTTTGCCGCAGGAGATCCAGCGGCGACTGAGTTGCTTCAGCGTTTGCGGACTTTTGTGACTGCTTCTGCTACTGCGCCCGCAGTGAAGGCTGTTGCTGCTGCTCCCGCCCGTCAGGAGGAGAAAGAAAAGGAAAGAAAGGGACAGAGTTCAGTTTCGTTAGTATCTGAGGCCTCGCGCGCGCGTTCTTCTTTCAATATAGCAAACGAACTCCCTCTCGCATGGAATCTGCTTAAGGCCAATGAGCTTACGCAGGAGGAATATTCCAGCGTAGTTCAGGATCTGACGGAACTGTCATCCACGGATGCATCTGTTACCGTATCAATTCTTCACGTTCTTCACGACCGATCTTTCAAAAACATCTCCAGAGTGCTGACAATGCTGGCAAAGGAGTGTTCTACGCCCATTATTTCGCTTACGAGCTTTGATCTTCAGCCGGAAGCTTATTCACTTCTGCCTCTGGACTTCATGGTGAAGAGGGGTGTGATAATATTTGACTTCTTCGGTGACGCTGCGCTTGCGGTAGTGATGAATCCTTACGACAAGGAGCTCATGAAGGATGTTGAGACTATTGCCGGCAGGAGGTGCTTCTTCTATCTGACGCCACCGGCAGAATTCGACATCGCAATAAGCAAAATCAAAACCTCACGGGATCAGAATGAAAAGTGATTCCTTCCGCGTTATCTGCGGGCTCCGGCTGGATGTTCTGACCGGCAATGCTATTGGGTAATGCCGCCTGCTCTCACCTTGCGGATCACTCCCTTGAACTTCAGTGTGACCGCGTCAGATTCAATCGCTATGATCTGCACTCCCTCTATTTCGTCGCCAACAGAGAGCTCCGAATTGTTAATCTTCGCAACGGCAGTTTTTGAAGTCTTCAGCAGCATGTTCACTTTCAACAGGGGCCATACTGCCGGTGCAGCCGGGGACGTGACCTCGGCAGGAGTCCTTGACGTCGGTATTGCCACTGTCGGGATGATAGGGATTTTGACCTCGATGTTAGTTGGCAGAACCACCGGGAGTTGGACGATTTGTTGCGTTGGTTGAGCAGCAGCTGTGACTGCGGGCACGGGTGCAACCACGACAGGAGCAGCCGATGTGGTCGGCGGTATGATCACGGGCTTCAGCGCTGCGGGCTGGACAAGAACAGGTGTTGGGGTGCTCATAAAGGTATCACTGAGCAGCCAGGCGCCAATTCCCAAAAACGCAATTATTACGACGCCCCCCAATATAATAACCGGTGTTCGTGAGCGACGAG
>JBAXMA010000372.1:0-3802 GCA_037134535.1 bacterium | reverse complement strand
CGCTACCTCGTGGATGGGGATAAGGTGCAGGCGGTATCGCTTCTGAAGGGTCTCAAGGCAAACCACGAGGCATGGGAGAAGGAGCACTTTGACGAGGCGCGTGGCCTCTTCCGCTGGATTCCGGACCGGGACGGGATGGAGGCATCTCTGGCCGGGTTCGAGGCTGGCGAAGCTGACAACTTCCAGTGGAAGACGGTTATCTTCGGCGGCGAGGGATACAGGCCATCTCTCAACAGCTACATGTTCGGCGATATGCGTGCCATCGCCGCCATCGCCGTGCTTGCGGGCGACAAGGCTACTGCGGAGCTCTATGACGGGAAGGCAGATGCGCTTAAGGCCCGTATTGGGAAGGATCTCTGGGACCGGGAGAAACGTTTCTTTGTACAGCGGCGTGGCAGTGACGGCAAGTTCATCTCGGGGCGGGAAGAAATCGGTTTCTTTCCATGGGCTTTCCACGTTCCCGAAGACAAGCCAGAGTACGCCGAGGCATGGCGCCAGCTCACGGATCCCCAGGGCTTCAAGGCAAAGTATGGCCCGACAACTCTGGAGCGCCGCAGTCCCTACTTCCTTCGGCCCTTCAAACACGGGTGCCTCTGGAACGGCCCGTCATGGCCCTATTCGACCAGCTTGACCCTCGCAGCACTGGCAAACCTTTTGAACGACTATCGTCAGAACGTCCTCACGGTCGACGACTACGTCGCACTCCTGCGCACTTACGCAGTTACTCAGCGCGACCCGGACGGCAAACCCATGGTGCGTGAGGATCATCATCCAGATGAAAATCGCTGGCTTGCCAAGGGGGCCGACTACAACCACTCCCGTTACTGCGACCTGGTCATCACGGGGCTTGCGGGCCTGCGGCCGCGGGCCGACAACACGCTTGAAGTAAATCCTCTTGTCCCGGCCGGGTGGGATTACTTCTGTCTTGACGGTGTGCTCTATCACGGCAGGGCGGTTACAATCTTCTATGACCGCACAGGAAACCGTTATCACAGGGGTGTTGGCCTGCGCATTCTGGTAGACGGCGTCGAGGCCGCTAACTCGTCGACAGTGAAGAAGGTCACGATTCCCTTCAAGTCCCGGACGCCACCTGCGCTGCCGGAGACGATGAGTCCAAAACAACGCGGGAACAAGGAGAAAAACTGAATGAACATGAACAGGCGTTGTTTTCTGAAGATGGCTGGTGCCGGGTTTGCAGGCTTGGGAATTGCGAGGCGAGGTGTTGCGGAGAACATTCAAGATACAGCAGTGAATGCTGAACGTCGAACGCGTAGCCCGAACATCATCTTCATCCTGGCGGATGATCTTGCGATGGGTGACGTAGGATGCTTCGGCCAGAAGAAAATAAGGACGCCGAACCTGGACAGGATGGCTCGTGAGGGTATGAAGTTTACGCAGTTGTATAGCGGAACGAGCGTATGTGCGCCTTCGCGTTCATCTTTGATGACCGGTCTTCACATGGGGCATAATCCCATAAGGGCCAATCGTGAGATTGTTCCGGAGGGGCAGATGCCTTTGCCGGCAGGCGTTCCGACGGTTGCGGAAATGCTTAAGTCGGCTGGGTATGCCACGGCATGCACAGGCAAGTGGGGATTGGGAATGTTTGCCACCACTGGCAGTCCGCTAAAGAAGGGGTTCGATCATTTCTTCGGGTACAACTGTCAGCGTCATGCGCACAGCTATTTCCCGTCGTACCTGTATTCGGACGACAAACGGATTGAGCTGGATGGCAAGACTTACGCGCAAAACCTGATTGCTGCCGACACCTTGAAATGGGTCAAAGCGCATGCAGATGGTCCATTCTTCCTGTTTCATGCCGTGACACTTCCGCACGGCAGTTACGAGATAGACGATCTTGGCGAATACGCCTCAAAGGATTGGGACAAAGAGGCGAAGACCTATGCAGCAATGTGCACGCGTCTTGACACGGATGTGGGACGCCTGTTTGCTCTCTTGAAGGAGTTGAAGCTGGACGAAAAGACAATAGTCATTTTCTCGGCCGGTGACAATGGATCGTCTTTTGCGCCGGAGAGCAAGATCGGGAAGTTCTTCGAGCAGGCGACGGAAAAGCAATTTCGAGGTTATAAGCGTACTATGTACGAAGGTGGCTTAAGGCAGGGCGGCCTGGTGCGCTGGCCGGGAAGGGTTCCGGCCGGGAAAGTCAGCGACGAACCCTGGGCTTTCTGGGATTTTCTTCCCACTTGCGCTGAGCTTGCCGGAACAAAGATGCCAGAAGAAGCCAGGTGTGACGGTTTATCAATAGTTCCGGCACTGATGGGTGGTGCAATGCCGAAGCGTCCATATTTCTACTGGGAGCTTCATGAGCCTACGTTTATGCAGGCTGCGCGGTTTGGCGATTGGAAAGCCGTTCGGCCCAAGTCTGGAGAACAAGTGGAAATCTATGACCTGAAGGCTGATCCCGGCGAGAAGAATGATCTTGCATCGGCGAGACCGGATATTCTGGCGAAGGCTGAAGAGATCTTGAAAACTGCGCATGTCGATTCGCCGGCCTGGCCAATGAAGGCTGTGGGCCAGAAGAAGAAACCGCCCCGATAGGGTGTGGCTCCTGCCGGGGGATGGAAATTGCAGGAATGCGGCTTTCGCCTTCGTGTATCCGTCGGGTACGCCCGTTGACAAGGCTCACGGTTCGATGACAGGGGTGGCGACAGCCGCCGCGGCAGAGGTCGGCAGTTCAACAGGAGAAGGAAGACCTCATGAATAGACGTAACTTTCTGAAAGCAGGTCTCTCGACCGTGGCCTTGGCAGGTGCGGCAGGATTCGCAGGAGACATGGAAGCGGCGGATCAGTCTCAACGATCCGTGAGGAAGACTGGAGAGGGAGAAAAGGCAGACCGACCGCGTGCATCTGAAGGCACGGCACAGGATAGACCGAACATTCTGTGGCTTGTCAGTGAGGATAACGACCGCTTTCTGGGTTGCTATGGTGATTTGACAGCGAAGACCCCGACGCTGGACAAGCTGGCAAGAGAAGGCGTGTTGTACGAGCGCTGTTTCGCCATGCCGGTGTGTGCGCCGTCACGATTCACGCTCATCAGCGGGATGTATCCTGTCACCTGTGGCCCTGCTCACCATATGCGTGCGCAAGGAAAGATTCCATTCTGGCTCAAGGGTTTTCCTGCCTATCTGCGGGAAGCCGGTTACTATACCTCCAACAGATCCAAGACCGATTACAACGCGCCAATCAAGATCAATGAGGCATGGAACGACTGCAGCAAGCAGGCTCACTACAATGGCCGCGCCGCCGGCCAGTCGTTTTTTAGTGTCTTCAATCATGAGGTCACCCACGAAAGTTGCCTGTTCCCTGAAAAGGAACCGTTGCAATTCGATCCGGCGGCAATGCGGATTCCGCCGTATCAGCCGGACACGCCGGAGATTCGTGCCGACTGGGCTCGTTACTACACCTGCATGGCAAAACTCGACAGCCAGATCGCGGCCAAGCTCAAAGATCTCGCCGATGCCGGACTGGCCGATGATACTATCGTGTTCTACTATTCAGATAACGGCGGTGTGCTGCCGCGAAGCAAACGGTTCCTGCAGGAAAGCGGCACGCATGTTCCATTGATCGTCTACTATCCGCCGAAATGGCGACACCTTGCGCCGGCCGGCCCAGGTTCACGGATCAAGGATCCGGTCCATTTCATCGATTTTGCCCCGACCGTGCTGTCGCTGGCAGGCGTGAAGATTCCCGACTACATGCAGGGCAGGGCGTTCGCCGGTCCAGCCAAAGCAGCGCCGAACG
This sequence comes from bacterium, assembly GCA_037134535.1. Classification (GTDB taxonomy): domain Bacteria; phylum Verrucomicrobiota; class Kiritimatiellia; order SPBP01; family SPBP01; genus JBAXKQ01. The sequence goes on along the minus strand of JBAXMA010000372.1, from coordinate 43 downwards.
AGTTTGTCTTCTGCACGCGCGACAGGATGGACGAGATCTACGA
>JBAXMA010000371.1:0-3813 GCA_037134535.1 bacterium | reverse complement strand
CTCCATGGCGGAGTCCATGCCAGGGCTGACGGGCATCCAGTCCCGTCTGAGTTTCTGAGGATATGAACTGACATAAGCCCAGACGTCGATGTCACCAAAGGGGCGGATTCTCTTGAAGGTGAAGTCGTTATTGCTCCACTCAACGTCGTCAAGGCATTGTGGATATCCGTTTAGATACAACAGCACCAACGGCTTGCCCTTGTATTGAAAATAGAAATCACATTTAGCCAGATTATGCCGTGTGAAATTCAGAGCGGACTCATATTCTTCCCTGGTCGGAACCGAGTCATACTTCTCAATGTATATCACTAGTTTGAGTTTTCGGGGTTCATGCTCCTGATGCGAAAGCTCATCAACCAGCACCTTGAGAGCGCGATCAGTCGCAAGATCAGTCGGACACATGGAGTATGTCCCATAGGCGTCATACACGATGAGATCAATTCCTGCACGCCGCATCTCGTGAAGCTGGCATTTCACTATCTCAGGATTATCGCTGCGATAGTAACCCGCAGCAGGATGATAAGGGCCGTTCACTTCCTCAATCGTCTCCCAGTCGCGTTTCTCTGCCTGATAGTGAGTGGTAAAGAAGATTGCAACAGTTCCCTTAAACCGTTCCGCACGTGCGGTTTCAATGTTCATCACATGTCCCTCTGTCTGAGCGTTCATCTCTGCACCTCCCGGTGTTGTTCACAGATATCAGGGCACAACGAAGAGTGCTCCTCTCCATATCTTGACTGACCTTCATCTGTCTTGGCGCACTTAGCGACCTTGGTGTTCAAGTTCCGAAGTACTCAGTTCCTTGATTGTTACTCCTCGGCTGCGCCGCTCTCTCTTCCCGGCCTACACCGCCTCCGCTTCCTGCCTTGCTATTTCAGTCCACTTGAACAATCGCGAGAGATCGCCCTGAACGGTCATCATCTCTTTCAACATGATCTCGACATGACAGCCGGCGCTGTCTTTCAGGCCTTGTCGAATGGTCTTGCGGATTTGCTGCTCGTCGAATCCGCTGGAAACCATCGCAGGGTTTGGACGCCATGATACGATGTAATCTGTACCTATTTGCGCACATCCCTTCTTCAGGTCAGCCAGGGGCCCCATGAGTATCCGTCTCAAATTGGGTATACTGCGCAGTATGTCTATTTTGTTGTCCAGAGTCTCGCAGCACCCGTAATTTACCAGCCCGAATCTTTTCATGATCGGCATCTGATAACGCAGTAGGAATTCTTCATGTTGTGCCGGGCTGACGCCTTCAAATTCCTGCGCGTGCGTGAAGAACCACAGATCCTTGAGCCTGGCTCCGTGCGAGTTTGGCCGCGGCTCAGGAAGCCCTTGTGAGTGGGGCGGCATACCATAGTTCTGGTTATCGGCCGTGCTCCAGTCTCCTGCTGCCTCGCCTTGATCAAGATTGGCCAGCACAGCATCCCGCATAAATGCCATCAACCGGTGGACAAGCTCCGGCGTCTCGTACAGCGCATACATCAGTTCTTGAAGCCCCAGGAGCTTTCCGGCGGCTTCGGACAAGTCGGTCCCGCTCCAGAGAAAATAGACTGTACTCCTGTCGACATGCACCGGCAGAATGTCTGCGAGCAACTCGCGCACGGCCTGAATCTCGGGAGTGTTGGCATCAATGACTTCATGTGGTGCGGCCTTAAGCTGCGCCAGTTCCTCGATCGTTTTCACGACGGGCATCGATCGCCAGCCACGGCTCTTCCAGTCGTGCACCACATCCATCTTGATCCCCCACACGTCGACCGGCGTGGGCCGCATCTTTGCGCGCATGGTGTACCATGGGTCGAAAACCCTATCGTCGGGAATGGTGGCGCCCCATAGCTGTCTTCTGAGCCACCGCTCCACATCTGAAACGGGCGATGCCGTTGCAACAAGTTTTGGGATGGCAAAATCAATCTCGTCATCGATGCAGGAGGCGAAATACCAGCTGCAAATGACGAGCGGGCGTGTCTTCACCAGGCCATTGTGATCGCGCCAGAGTTCCCGCGACCGGCGGTTTCTGTCCGATTCACACACCTCGACATAGCGTTTGGCCAGGTCTCTTATAACGGTTGCTGTTGATTTGTCTATCACGGGCATAATGTACTAGCCTCCCACAAGCCAAAGAATTATCACGTCATGACTTCCGTTTGACACATCTTTATCTTGTCCAGCATCGCACCCAATTGTCCTCATGTAGGAAGCGCGCTTGCGCGCGATCCAACGCCGTGAGCTTCTTTCACGTCTACCGTCGCCAGCAAGCTGGCTTCCTACATGTCCTGTCACACATTTCGGTGTTCGGTGTTAACTTCTCAATTTTCAGTCAAGGCGCCGCCGGCACCCCCGCGCCTTTCTGCCCAAGCACCAGCGTCACACCGGCTTCGGTCTTCAGCACAACCCGCTCACCCTTCAGCGTATCAACCTTCTTCCCGTCACGATAGACATCAATCGCCTTGCCGGGCCACGGATTCACCAGATTGCAGGGCCTGCCTTTCTCGCTGTGAATCTTCACATACTTCACCACACCGCCCTTCAATTCACTGGACACAAGGAAAGCGCCCCACACCCGGAGATTCAGGAATCGTGCATCTTTGTCCTTCGGCCAGACCGGGAACACGCGCAGCACGTCATGATGCCCCATGCACAGCATTTCGTTGATCGTGTTGGGCACAGTGCTGCTGTCCTCGAGACAGCAGACAAAACCGTTCGGAAGGTGGTATATCGCAATCAGCTCCTTGAGCTTTTCCAGGATTGTGGCCGGCTCGAACCCCAGGCGAACTGCCGCCGGATAGAAGCCGGTCGTTGCGCCGTTGTGATTCCACCAGCTCATCGCGCGGATGGTGTTGAGCCCGATTTCAACCAGTTTCGGGTCGCTGTTCTGGTCAATAGCACCAGCCGGATAGATGTGCTCTATCCCAACCGAACCCTCATTCCATTCATTGCCTTTCTCGGAGAGGCGGAAGACGGTCACACCGTCTTTCACAAACGTGGGGAACTGGCTCAGGTTCTTCAGGATATGCTGCCACTTCTCATGCCGGTCCTTGTCCACACCCAACGCGGTGCTCATCTCCGTGGCCAGCTCAAGCGCATTCCGCACCAGCCCAAGCGATACGATCGGATTGAAATCCAGCACGCCACTCATGTTCTCGTAGGTGGAATCGTTGTAGATGACATAGCGGCCGTTTCCTGGCCTTCGAAGCGCTTCGGACGTCTTATCGTCCGAAGGCGAAGTAGGCTCGAATTTCAGGTAGTCCTCCCAGAAGTTGACCACTTCCAGTACAAACGGATAGACCTTCCGGGCATAGCCCACGTCGTACGTGGCATACCAGCGCATGGACATGTTCACCAGGCAGTAGGCCGCATTGCTCTTCTGGCCCAGAAAGCACCCGCCATTTTCGTATCCTGCCCTGGGCTTCCCCGGTCGCATGCTGGTCTCAATACCCTTGGCACCGATGCCGACCGGATAGTACACGCCCCGGATTTTCAGCAGTTCCTTCGCATAGGCTTTCCCGCGATCCATGTAATCGAGAATCGGTTGCTCAAAGGTGTCCGCCTGCTCGATATGGTTGCCCGCATAGAGTCCATAGAAAGGCGCCTGATGGTTGTAGTTCAGATGGTAATCGCCCGCCCATTTGGGATCATCATCCGTCACCGGAAGTCCGAACAATCCGGGAGGAAAATCAGGGTTCCGGCTCGCGCAGCCCATGACGTAATTGGACAGGTAATAACGCAGTTCAAGAACCGGGTCGCCGATCTCCACCAGCGACTTCGCCCAGAAAGCACCCGCCATTTTCGTATCCTGCCCTGGGCTTCCCCGGTCGCATG
>JBAXMA010000370.1:0-3830 GCA_037134535.1 bacterium | reverse complement strand
GTAGAGAACTGTCTTGCCGGCAATTCCACCCTTCATTTCCTCGGCCTCTTCTCGGACGGCAATGTTCATAGCAATGTTGATCATCTGCGCGCTATGCTTTTAGCGGCCAGAAAGTCAGGAGTAAAGAGGGCCCGCATCCACATTCTTCTTGATGGGCGCGATGTCGGGGAAACATCGGCCCTCGACTATGTTGATCCATTCGAGGCCTTCCTCAAGGATCTCAATTCGGACGGACGCACGGACTTTCGTATTGCCTCCGGCGGCGGACGGATGAAGATAACTATGGATCGCTACAACGCCGACTGGAACATGGTAAAGACCGGTTGGGCCACTCACGTTGCAGGGCTTGGACCTGCGTTTGCTTCCGCCCGTCAGGCAATTGAGCAGCACCGAAAAGACAATCCGGGGGTTATTGACCAGGATCTGCCGCCTTTTGTTGTGGTAGAGAAAGGTGAGGCGATCGGACCCGTCAAGGATGGGGACAGTGTCATCTTTTTCAACTTCCGTGGTGATCGTGCGATCGAGATCAGCAGGGCGTTTGAAGATGATTCCATGACGCAGTTCACGCGCAGTCCGCGACCAAAAGTCAAATACGCCGGCATGATGAGATATGACGGCGATCTGGGTATTCCGCGTAATTTTCTAGTTGAGCCTCCTGCTATCGACCGGACTCTTGGTGAGTATCTTGCCGGTAGCGGCGTCAGGCAGTTTGCTATAAGCGAGACTCAGAAATTCGGCCACGTAACCTACTTCTTCAATGGGAACAGGTCTGGCAAGTTTAATGACAATCTGGAAGAGTATGCAGAAATCACCTCTGATCTGGTTCCCTTTGAGCAGCGACCCTGGATGAAAGCCGCTGACATTACCGATCGCATGATCGTTGAGATTCGTAAGGGTGAGTTTGCCTTTATGCGCTTGAATTATCCCAACGGCGATATGGTAGGGCACACGGGTGCTTATCAGGCGACACAGATTGCTGTCGAGACTGTGGACTTGTGCATGGGCCGCCTGATGCGGGCTGTCAGGGAGGCACATGGTATTCTGGTGGTTTCCGCCGATCATGGAAATGCCGATGAGATGTTCGAACATGATGCGAAGACTGGCAAGGTAAAGATCAGTAAAGAGACCGGCGAAAGAATGGTTCGCACAGCACATTCGCTCAATCCTGTCCCTGTCTATATTTATGATCCGTCGGGGAGCATGCAGCTCTCGCTGTCGGGCGAGAAGAATCTTGGCATTAGCAGTCTGGCAGCGACCTGTATCAGGTTGCTGGGCTATGAACCACCTGCCGACTACACGCCGAGCATAGTGAAAGCGGGAAAGATATAGTATGCGTAGTAAAGAAATGAACGATGGCATTCGGGCGTGCCTGCGGAAATCAGGTCCGAAAGGAATGTCGACCTCTGAGATTGCAGACCAGCTTAAACTTCCTGGCAAGAACCGGAAGACTCTCCATACTGCACTGAATTGGCTTGTCAAAGACGGTGACGTTGTTGTGCACGTTAACAGGTACTCAATTGTCACAGAGACCCCTGGTGAGGTTATGACCGGCAGGATTACGATTGTGCGCTCGGGTGACGGTTTTCTTGCAATCGGTGGCGGACGTGATGATATTCGTATCAGTGGTCGTAATCTTGGCACGGCGCTGCCGGGCGACATGGTTGAGGTCGCACTTGCGCCGCGGCGCGGGAAGGGTGGAGCCACCGGTGAGCCCAGAGTTGTTCGCGTACTAGAACGTGGGCGAAAAGAGATTGTCGGCACGCTGAAGACATCCGGCCGATTCTTCTATGTAGTTCCAATAGATGTTGTATATGAGCACTGGTTTCGTGTGGACGATTCCAAGGGTGCAAAACTTGATGACAGAGTCGTGGTCGAGTTCGTACGCTGGGAAAACCGTAACGACTACCCTGAGGGCAGGATTATCGAAGTGATCGGTTCTTCGAACGTGGCGTCTTATGACACCATGACTATTCTGCGTCACTACAACTATAAAGAGGAGTTTCCAGCTGACGTTGTGCGTGAGGCAGAGTCAGTCAAGGTGATTCCGGCTGATGCAGGGCGACGTCTTGACCTCCGTGACAAGTTCATTTTCACCATCGATCCGGTTACTGCCCGGGATTTTGATGACGCTCTGTCGCTGGAGACTGACGGTCAGGGAAATAGAGTTCTGGGGGTGCACATCGCTGATGTTGCATTCTTTGTCCGGCAGGGAACGGCCATGGATATTGAGGCGCGGCGTCGCGGGAACAGCGCATACTTCCCTGACAAGGTTATCCCTATGCTGCCTCATTCATTATCCAGCGGGGCATGCAGCCTGGTGCCTGACGAAGACCGTCTTGCGTTTTCTGTTTTCATCACAGTTGATAAGACCGGTAAGACACTCAAGAGTACGTTCGGAAGGAGTATCATTCATTCCAGACTCCGTCTTACGTATGAGCAGGCTATGGCAAGCCTGGAAGTCCCGGACGGCAAGCCTTTTCACAAGGCTGAAATGACGGTTGAGAATGTACGGCTTGTTAAAGAAGTAGGCCGGCTGGCCCAGCAGTTAAGGCAACGGCGGTTCGGAGCCAATGCTCTCGACCTCGATATGCCCGAGTATGAAATTGTTCTCCGTTCTGACGGCTCGGTGTCGGATGTTCGGCAGGTCTTGTATGATCAGTCACACCAACTCGTCGAAGAGTGCATGGTCGCAGCTAATGAAGCAGTAGATCACGAGTTGTCAAACAGGGGCATTCCTCTCATTCATCGGATACATGAACCGCCGGTTCCGATGAAGCTCGAGGATCTTACGATGAAGCTGGTCGATATGGGATTTAGGCCCGGTGATCTCAGCCTGCGTGGTGGAATTGTGAAGTTTCTGCACTCTGTCGCTGGTCATCCGCTCTGGAGTCAGGTACAGACAGCCGTTCTACGAAGTATGTGCAAGGCCGTTTATTCGGCGGTACCGAAAGGACACTACGGTCTAGCGAAGCAGTTTTACGCGCATTTTACATCGCCTATCCGCCGCTACCCGGATCTCGTTGTGCATCGTATTCTTGCTGCGGCACTGGAGTCGGCCCCATCTGTTTACAGAATTCCGGAGCTCTCCTCAATCTCCGACGAATGTTCGGCTACCGAGCAGATGGCCGAGGTCGCTGAACGCTCTTTGCTCGAGATTAAGAAGTACCGGCTGCTAGCTCAGGAGTTGAAGGATGCCAAGCCTGTCGCTCACGATGCTGTGATAGTCAAGATCACTGCCTTTGGAATGTTTGTTGAGTTGACGAAGTTACAGGTGCAGGGACTTGTTCATGTTTCGAGGATGGGAATGTCTTCTGGCAAGCGTCGTTCGGGCAGAGGCGCATCGCGGGATACCAGAAAGCCTTTTAAGAGTGGGGCCCTGATCAAGGTGATTGTGACAAATGTTGATTTTGATAAACGACGCATCGACTTCTCCATTGCCTGAGCAAGAGTGTTGTTCCGGTATGAAGCTTGACAGAACGCGTGCATGGAAAGTTTAGATGGATACGAATATCAGTTCTAGATCTACTGGCAAATGAGTGAGACTTCTCAGACAGCAGAACTAAAGATTTCCGATGTGGTTTATCGAGGAAAGGGTCTGGCCCGCCTTGATGGGCGCGTGATCTTCGTTTCCGGCGTTCTGGCCGGTGAGACCGTCACGGCACGAATCGTACGTCATCACAAGAACTACTCTGAAGCCAGGCTGCTTGAAGTGCTCGACGCATCACCTGCTCGCGTTGCGCCTGCGTGCCCGCTGGCCCTGCGGTCGGACGATTTATCCTTACCGCATTGTCCCGGGTGCGTCTATCAGCACATGGCATACGGTGAGGAAA
>JBAXMA010000369.1:0-3838 GCA_037134535.1 bacterium | reverse complement strand
GTCCGGCAGTATGAGGCATTGATCGATCAGCGCTGGTAATTCATCTCTCGGGACATCGAAATCAGAGAGATGAACACGCATTCCTATTCTGGTAAGAAAACGATCGATTTCGGCTGCGCACTTACCGGCTGCGTCAGTGTCGCTCGTCCTGACCAGATTGGGATTGAGGACCCTCGACAGCGCCGCGAAGCGTGGAACGGCGGTGCGCCATGTGAAATCGGCAAACCTCGGGTAGGTGATTGCAAGAGCTTCTCCGTGCGAGATCTGTGGGTACATGCCACCAATGGCCATTCCCATCCCGTGAGGAAGAGTAACACCGGCATTCGCTATACACAGACCAGCGAGTGTGTCAGCCCAGGCCATCGAAATGCGTGCACCCAGATTGTGGCCGTTCCGGACCGCGCTTGGCAGATTATTGACCACAAGCCGTATTGCCTCTTCGCCGAGCATCTGCACATAAGGAGAGCAGGAAGGGTGCAGCAGTGCCTCGAACGCGTGTGTCAAAGCGTCGAATCCCGTTGATGCCGTTACATGCTCAGGTGTACTCGCTACAAGTTCCGGGTCAACGATCGCGGCTTTAGGATAAACTGCTGAGTTGCAGATGGCTGACTTATCCCGCTTCGCCGTGTTAGTAATGACCGCGACCTGAGTAACCTGAGACCCAGTTCCGGAAGTAGTCGTGACGGCAATCACTGGCAGGGTGCTGGCTGTCGGTTGTGTTTTGCTGCACCACCGGTAATCCCAGCTCGTGCCGGAATGACTGGCTTCCACGGCAATGGCTTTTGCCGTGTCCATGCTCGACCCGCCCCCGATTCCAAGGATGACGTCAGACTTTGCCTTTCGCGCCGCTTTTGCTCCGCGGGTTATGCTGTCGGTCGTTGGATTCGGTACTACGCCGTCAAAGTAGGCAACGCTGACACCGGCGTCTTTCAGCGACTTTGCGGCTCGCTTTACCGCCGTCTTAAGTGCCGGGAATGCCGGAGTAGTCACAACCAGGCAACGCTTACCGAAGCGAGCCGTAACCTCACCGACCTCTACCAGCCGGCCACAGCCGAAACGTATTTCGGTCGGCTGGAAGTAGTTAAACTGATTCATGGGCATTGTTCACCTTTGAGACTACAGATCAATCATCACCTTCATAGACCGTTCGCCCTCGGTCTCGACGTAGCGATAGGCGTCTAAATACTTCTCGAATGGAAAGTGCCGGGATTCCAGAGGAGCCAGCCGTATGGAGCCATCGGCAATCCACTTTACAGCCTGGACGTAATCCTCGTGCCGGTACATCATGGTGCCGGTAACAGTCAGTTCGTGTTCGCACAACACAGATACGTCAACAGGCGGCTTCTCTGCAAAAACTGCCAGGATCACGATTCTACCACCCTTGTCGATGTTCTTGACAATCGATGACAAGCTTGATTCAGCACCTGCTGCTTCCATGGCTACATCAAAGCCCTGATCCCCGAACACCCGTCGTGCGGCATCGGCCAGTGTCTCACGCTTTACGTTGCTGACAGCATCGATGCCCACTTTGGTTGCAACATCAAGCCGGTAGTCACTGATATCTGTAATGAGGACTTTGGCTGCTCCGCGACGCTTGCATGCCTGTGCCGCGAGATTGCCTATCGGCCCGGCGCCAGCCACGACCACGTTCCTGCCGGTAATATCACCGGCGCGCCCGGTTGAATGCACCGCAACGGACACCGGCTCTACGAAAGCGCCCTGCTCGGGCGTGAAACTATCAGGAAGCATTACGATCTTGTCAGCTTCTGTGACGAACAGGTCCTGAGCAACGCCAGGCGCCTGGAAACCGCGGACCTTGAGCTTCTCGCAAACATTGTACTGGCCACGGCGGCATGGACGACAGATGCCGCATACTTCCTGCGGAGTAGCGGTCACCTTGCTGCCGACCGGAATTCCCTTTACCCCGGCACCAAGCGATTCAACAATCGCAGAAAACTCGTGACCCTGAACGACAGGGTAGGGCGTGAAAGGGTGTTTGCCGTGATAGACGTGAACGTCCGAACCGCAAACGCCGATACGCTGAACTTTCAAGCGAACTTGACCGGGTCCCGGAACTGGTGCTGCCGTTTCGCGAAACTCAATCGAGCCCGGGCGTGTCATTACTGCCTGTCTCATTGCTTTGCCTCCTTGCGCGAATGGGGCGACAGAGTGAGTGTTGCCGGTCCAATTGTCAATCTTAATGAGCCGAAGGCGCACATTTGCTAACTTATCAATCGATATCGTCCTCAGCGAAGCGCAGCCGAGCGGTCCTCTCGCGACTTGTCGTTAACTAATTCGCATAACTATCCTGTTAACTTTGTCGTTAACTAATTCGGAACGATCATAGTTTAACGACAAAGTTTACGACGTAGTTAGTCGGCAGAGTAGTTAACGACAAAGTTTACGGAATAGTAGTAAGACGGACTTTCTGATCTATTGATCAGCCGCCGGCTCGGGACCCCTGCCATTGCAAACTTATAGAAGCCAGCAGCACGGGATCGCGCGCAAGCGCGCTTCCTACATCGGAAACACAGAACCATGCGGTTTGACTGCGACTGCAGCCATGTAGGAAGGCAGCTTGCTGCCGATGCAGATAGAAAGAAACCGTCCGCACTGGATCGCGCGCAAGCGCGCTTCCTACATGGGAGGGCCCGGGATGATCTTGCGCCTTTGTCGTTAACAAATTCGGAACGATCATAGTTTGACGACAAAGTTAACAGAATAGTCAGCAAGCTTGATGTCTATGGACTCAGATGGCTATGGACTTGCCGATAGAAATGGACACAGTGGCCAGATACAGGTATCGTTTATCGCAGAAATCGTGACCGGTAGTGACCGGCAACTAAACAAAGAAGGGGTACACAGCATGAGATACGGAATGAGCGTCAGGCGCACGGTTGTGGTTGCGGGACTTCTGATAGGTGTTATCGGCTCCACTGTTGTTCAGGCAAAAGACGTGCCGGTCAAGTCCGGGCAGAAAATAGCTTTCATGGGTGATTCAATCACACAGGGCGGCGCGAACGGGCCGAAGGGCTATGTAAACATGGTGATCAGCGGGCTTGCAGCAAACAATATCAAGGCAGAGTGCATTCCTGCCGGTATCAGCGGTCATAAATCCAACGACATGCTTGCGCGACTGAACAATGACGTGATCAGCAAAAAGCCGGACTGGATGACCTTGAGCTGCGGCGTTAATGATGTCTGGCACGGCGCAAACGGCGTACCGCTGGATAAGTATATGGAAAATATCACAAAGATCGTCGAGCAGTGCCGTGATGCGAAGATCAAAGTTGTGATCCTCACGTCGACAATGATCGGTGAAGACGAGCCCAACGCCAACAATCAGAAGCTGATAGCCTATAACGACTTCCTCAGGAAATTGGCCAAGGACAAGAAGCTTCTTCTTGCCGATCTCAATGCCGACATGCAGGCTGCAATCAAGAAGGCCGGTCCTGACAAGAAGGGCAACCTGCTTACCGGTGATGGCGTGCACATGAACGACGCCGGCAACAAGATGATGGCCACAGGGGTGCTGAAAGCATTTGGCCTGAGCGCTTCTCAGATGACAAAGGCCGAGAAGGCATGGGCTGGTGGCGAAGCTAAGAAGTAGCGTCTCCCGCGACCCTGAATACTCTCTCAATGACAGCACACCAGGTCAATGGCGGCTACAACGTCTGCGGCGGAACCTGCTCTGGCGGTTGGTACGCGGGTGTGCTTGTCCTTGAGGACTTCGACTGCAAACGTTACGTTGCAGAGATCCCTGATGACTATACGCAGCGTGTGGAGCGCTGCCGGAAATTGCAGGATAAACTTGTCGGCAGGCCGCGACGCATTGTAC
>JBAXMA010000368.1:0-3841 GCA_037134535.1 bacterium | reverse complement strand
GCCTGGCCTGTCGCCTGACCGACTCTGAGCAGGAAGCTCAGGATGTGACGCAGCAGGCATTCCTCAGCGCAGTCAAGGGCCTGTCCGGCTTCCGTGAAACTGCCGCTTTCGGCACCTGGATTACCACTATTGCGGCTAATGCAGCCATGAAGCTGGCACGCAAAAAGCACGGACTCGCGGTGACATCCCTGGACCACGCCACCGAACCCGGCGACGACGGCCATATCCCTCATCCGGAATATATAGCTGACTGGCATGAAACTCCGGACCGCATTGCTCAGCGCGCCGAAACACGTAAACTGCTTGATTCGGCAATAGCAGAACTCGATCCCGGCCACCGTGCCGTATTCCTGCTGCGCGATGTGGAGGCGGTCCCTGTGCGGGAGACTGCAAAGGCACTTGGCATCAGCGAAGGCAATGTGAAGGTGCGCCTTTTGCGAGCCCGCATGGCATTGCGAGAACGCCTCACTCTCACGTTCGGCGACAAGGCCAGGCAATATAAACCAGGCGACCATTCGCATGACCACGGCATGTCCGCAGTAAAGGAGAAATAAGATGCCAGCTAAGAAAGCCGCAAAGTCCCACTCGATCGGGGGCGCCAAAGGCTCCTCGTGCAGCGAACTGCTTATCCTTCTCAACGAGTACGTCGACGGCAATGTCTCCCCTGGAATCTGCAAGGAACTGGAAAGTCATCTCGCCAAATGCAATCCATGTCAGGTCGTGGTTGACAATGTAAAGAAGACCATCACTCTCTACCGCAACGACAAACCGTGCTCACTGCCCGTCAAATTCCGCAAGCATTTGCACTCTATCCTATACGACTGCTGGACAAAGAACGGGCCCGGCAGAAAGCCTGAGAAATCGACGTAGACAATCCCTAATCATCGGCCGTAACGATTCGGTAATGATTCTTGTAACCTTTTTGATCCTCACGGCTCTATAACCAATGTGGTCGTATTAATAGAGACATTAAGAGGAGGGTAAAGAAATGAGTTCAGTAAAAGAGTTAAGAGACGGAGAATTCGATGCTGAAGTCCTGAAGAGCAGGTTGCCTGTACTGGTCGACTTCTTTGCGACCTGGTGCGGGCCGTGCAAGGCTCTGTCACCGGTGCTGGAGGGTATTGCTAAAGCCTACGACGGCGGACTCAAGGTTGTTAAGGTCAATGTGGATGACTCGCATAAGCTCGCAGCGAGCTACGGAATACGAGCGGTACCGACTCTTGTACTGTTCAAGGACGGTAAAGCGATAGACACAATGGAAGGAGTACCTTCCGCTAATGCCCTGCGACAGAAACTCGACGCTGCTGTAGGATTCGAGCAGGTTGAGTCCTGCAGTGGAGGTTGCGGAGGCTGTAGTTGCGGTTGAGTAGTCTAACACTTGAACCAGTCCGGATCGCTTTCGATTGACTGCAATCCGGGCTGGTTATAGGGAGGTAAAGATGAATTTTGTATTCATTGCCGGTGTAACTGTCGGCGGGTTAGCGGGTTACGGATTCTATAAGTTCGTGGGTTGCTCAAGCGGAGCTTGTCCAATTACTTCCAACCCGTGGCTAAGCACGATCTACGGGATGGTAGCAGGTGGCATGCTTGCAATGGCGGTATAAGTAATGAGCTTGTCGATTACCAGGAGAGTCCGAGACCTATATATCCCCTGAGAAATCATAGATAACCGTACGCCCGACAAGCGGTTTCATGACAGACTCAACGGACCTCCTGTGAACGGGATGATCCAGATAGAGGGACAATGCATTTCTGTCCTTGAACGTAATGACAATGGCCACATCGAAGGTGCTGTCCACCATAGATCTGGTGCAGGGTATAACCGATCCAGCCTTAACAGACAGCACACCAGGGATACTCGAAAAACTCTTCGAGGTCTCGATGATCTGCGCGCGCGCCGAGGCATCACCGGGAGATTTAAGCCAGCACACCACCACATGATGCACTGCGCCCGAATTCGAGCCGGCCGCATTCCCGGTTACGCAACCCGACGCTGCAAACAATGCGGCACTGAATGCAACAACATACAGCCACATTCCAATTCTATTCACTCGCACTCCTTCGCGTCACTTGCCGCCCTGTATTGTGCTTACCGAGTGTGGCGATACCTGATGCATCTGCATTTCCGGATGCTCACGGATAAAGTATTCAGCGGCCCACTTGTCAGGGAAAAGGATCACCAGCTGGCCGCGTATATCCAGGGCAAGTTTCGCACCCGTGCCAAGAAAGACTCCGTCCAGCTGTTCCATCTTTGTCCCCGGCCCGAACCACCTGATCTGGGTAAGAGCAGCCGGATCAAGCCGCGGGTCAGCACCGTACTCATTCTGAAGCCGGTACATGACAACTTCGAACTGCAGCTGGCCGACCGCTCCGAGCAGTGGTACCGCCTGGCCCTCGTGAGAAAGATCAAAGGACTGTATAACGCCCTCCTCCAGGAGTTGCGCCAGTCCGTCCCGCAGCTGTTTGTACTTTGCTGACACGCCGTTGCGAATAAAGGCAAACGCTTCCGGTGGAAAACGTGGTATTTCATCGTACCGTATAGCGGGATTGGTGGTCAGTGTATCACCTATCCGGAACGCCTTGTGAGTGACCAGTCCGACGATATCGCCGGGATAAGCCACTTCCAGCGACTCACGTTCCTGGCCAAACAGTTTTTGCGGGTACGAAAGCCGGACCGGCTTGCCGGTCACAGGATCGTTCACCACCATATCCTTTATGAATTTCCCTGAGCACACGCGAACAAATGTGAGTCGATCACGATGCCGCGGATTCATGTTGGCCTGTACCTTGAAGACAAAACCCGAGAAATCAGGACTGTCGGGAGCAATAGACCCGTTCACAGACTGCCTTGGCTGCGGCGGTGACCCGTGTGCTACAAAGTAATCAAGCAGGAGCTGAACCCCGAAGTTAGTCATGCCACTGCCAAAGAATACAGGCGTGATCAATCCGGCCCTTACCTCCTCCTCGCTAAACACCTCACCGGCACCGGCAAGAACTTCAAGTTCCTCCAGCCACGGATCACGAATATGCGCTGGAATCAGCTTCTGTATGCTTTCATCATGAATGCCTGTAACTCTGTCGGGGGCGCGATGCTGATTGCGTGCGGTGCGCTCAAAAAAGTGCAGATCCTTACGCAGCCGGTCATAGACGCCGCGGAACTCAGGGCCACTGCCCAGCGGCCATGTTACCGGGAAGGCCCCTATTCCAAGTACTTTTTCCAGTTCATCCAACAGTGCAAATGGCTCGATAGAGGGCCGGTCCATCTTGTTCATAAAAGTAAAGATGGGTATTCCACGCAGCCGGCAGATCTCGAACAGTTTGCGCGTGCGCTCCTCAATGCCCTTTGCGGCATCAATGACCATGATCACGCTGTCGACAGCCGTGAGTACCCGGTATGTGTCCTCGCTGAAGTCCTTGTGACCGGGAGTATCGAGCAGGTTTATTACACAACCCTCATACTCGAACTGGAGAACAGTTGATGAAACCGAAATGCCTCGTTCCTTTTCGAGCTCCATCCAATCTGACGTGGTATTGCGCTGATCCCTGCGGGCCCGGACAGACCCGGCAAGCTGGATTGCACCACCGTAAAGCAGCAGCTTCTCTGTAAGTGTTGTCTTGCCGGCGTCCGGATGCGAAATAATCGCAAACGTGCGACGGCGCGATATCTCATCTTTCAGTGATGTATCAGACATGAAGGCAACTCCGGGAAAATCAGGGAAGCCGCAATGAAAGCACCGGCACTGGCGTCGTCCGCATTGACAGAACTATCAGGAATCTCACAGCTATATGAACACTTGTCATCGGGCGTGGAAGGTAGAGTACCGCCCCTGCTGTGTCAATC
>JBAXMA010000367.1:0-3848 GCA_037134535.1 bacterium | reverse complement strand
CAGCTACAATGATGGCGCAATCAATCTGACGCTGCGTTCGGTCGGCCTGGGCGGATGGGCCCAGGACTGGATGATGGACCCGAATCTGGTCGGCTACTTCATCTTTGGCCTCATTGCTTGGAGTTCACTTGGTTTCTTCACCACGCTATACCTTGCCAACCTTCAGACGATTCCGGGCGAGCTGTACGAGGCAGCAAACATCGACGGAGCAGGGCCTGTATCGGTGTTCACACGGATTCAGATGCCGATGCTGATGCCGACGATCATGACGAACTCGGTCCTGGCGTTGATCTTCGGTATAAACCTGTTCGGTCAGATTGTGGTCACAACCGGGGGAGGACCGGGATACAGGACTATGACCATCGGGTTCTACATCTACTGGCTGGGCATAAGCAATAACAGGCAGGGCTTTGCGTCCGCCGTGTCGTTCGTTATGTTTGCAGTGCTGGTTGTGGTTGCTGCCGCTCAGGTGGCGTTGATGCGGCGCAGGCAGATTGAAGTGTGAATACCATCGGGAGCAGAGAACAGATGAGTGCTGGCAAAAGGGGCCTGAGGAGTCTTCCGACGTTTGAAATCGTGATGCTGCTGGCGGGACTTGTCTTCGTCTCGCCGGTTGTGCTGGCGCTAATGAACGCATTCAAGACTAATCGTGAAATAACGATGAACCCGCTGGCGCTTCCGCAGGAACTGAATCTTGAGAATTTCAGGTACATATTCACCGGCATGGCGATGGGGCGTCCAATGCTGAACAGCTTCCTGATGTGTGTGGCCGTTATTGTCTCGCTGATTGTTTTCGGCGCCATGGCAGCGTACTCGATTACGCGCCGGAAAATGACCATGGGCCGGTTTCTGAGGCTGTTCTTGCTGGCGGGGCTTGTCATTCCGTTCCAGATTATAATGGTGCCGCTCATGAAGGAGTTCAGGTTTCTGGGAATCCAATTCACGTATCTGGCGCTGTATCTTCACTACATTTCCTGGGGCCTGCCGCTCTGCATTTTCATCTACAGCGCGTTCATGTCGACCATTCCGGGGGAGCTGGAGGAAGCTGCAGCCATCGATGGCTGTGGCCAGATGGGTACGTTCTGGCGGATAGTCTTTCCGCTCCTTACGCCATGTAATGTCACAATCGTCATCTTCTGGGGGCTATGGATCTGGAACGATTTTATGCAGGCATTCATTGTGATGGGGCCGGACAGGGGACAGCTCGTATTCGTTCAACTGTGGCGGTTCCTGAACGATCAGTACGTCAAGAACTGGAGCTACATCTTTGCCGGCGTTGTTGTTCTTTCACTGCCGGTTACGGTACTGTATCTTGCTATGCAGCGTCGATTTGTGAAGGGGTTGACAGCCGGGGCGATAAAGTAGGAACCAAAGGAGGCATATGACAATGAACATGGAACAGCTTTACCAGGAGCGACTTACCCGATATGTGACTGCCATGCGGAACGGGAAGCCGGATATGATCCCGATACGACCCTTTGTTGCCGAATTCACAGCAAGATATGCCGGCATGACCTGCCAGGACGTTGCGCATGATTATAATAAAGCATTCATTGCAGCCCGCAAATGCGCTGCCGATTTTGATTGGGATGCGGTCGTTGGCAACATGGTTTACGTGTGGACCGGCCTTGCACAGGCGCTGGGGCTCAAGTATTACGCCATTCCGGGAATCCATATCCCTGCGGACACTGGGTTTCAGTACCGTGAGCCGGGTGAAGAAGAAGCCTTCATGAAGGCCGATGAGTATGATGCGCTGATAGATGATCCGACCGGTTTTCTCTACAATGTCTGGCTGCCGCGTGTTTCCACTGAGATATGCCCGATTGGCAAGCCGGCGACGTATCGCAACAATCTGGCTCTGGTCAAAGGGTCAATGGCAATGCTTGGCTACTTTATGGCTTTCGGGCCGCAGGGTGCCCAGCTGCGCTCGGAATCTGGAACGGTCTCCGCAATTGCAGGCATTTTCAAAGCACCATTCGATATCCTTGCTGACAAGCTCCGCGGCTATCTGGGCCTTACCATGGACATGATCCTGCAGCCGAAGAAGGTCATGAAAGCCTGTGAGGCGTTGATGCCGCACCTCTATAACGTGGCGCTGACCTCCGCTGATCCGAACAGGCAGGTACCGATCGGTTACTGGATGCACCGTGGTTGCGTACCGTTTGTGTCGAAAGGTCACTTTGAGTCGCACTACTGGCCCACGGTCAAGCCCATCATCGAGGAGCTGTGGAAGAATGGCCATCAGACTCTTTTTTATGCCGAGGGTAGCTGGGATGCGCATCTTGAGAGTTTCACTGAGTTGCCTGATGCGAGCATAGTTTACCACGTTGACCAGGGCGATATCTTCAAAACACACAAGATCCTGGGCGGTAAGTTCTGTCTTAGCGGCGGCATTCCCAACTTTCTGCTGTCATATCGTTCGCCCGACGAAGTGAGAGCATACTGCAAGAAGGTGATAGATGGTGTCGCCAGAGATGGTGGCTATATCATGGACGCCAGTGCGATAATGCAGAACGATACCAGGGTTGAGAACATGAAGGCGTTGACCGACTTCACACGCGAGTACGGTGTCTACTCGTCCGGCACTGTCAGGCTCAAAGCCGACGACAAACGCCAGGTCATTCCTGATTCCGGTGTCACATTCGGTAAAGGCTACGGAATGGCCGGCCGACCTTTGCCGCGAGTGCCTGCAGGTGCATGTACTCCGTGGGAGGAGAAGGTAAAAGAGCTCCCGCTCATCACAGGGGACAAGGAGCTGGTTGAGACGGTCTGGAAGAATGTGGACGGTTTAGGCAATATGTTCATATGGCAGTGCCTGCTGTCGTTTTGAGTTTCTCACCAATTGTCAGCTTGTGGCACGGGGAATTGTATGCACAAAGAAGGAGAAGAACCGGCGTTCAGGCTGACGCACTATTCCGTCGGCCAGATCTGGCGGCGGATGTGGCCGATGTTGCGGATGCATCGCGCGAAACTGCTGATAGCTGTGACTCTTATTACGTACGGCGGATTTGCAATGGCCTCGGTTCCGATGTTGAGCAAGTACGTGATAGATGTGGCTATTGTCCGCGAGAAAAGTGTCCGGCTTGCCGGCATTGCCGTGGCCATATTTCTGGTTGCCATGCTGTTCCGGATGCTGCTCTGGTATATCGCACAGAGCATTGTGGTGCGCGCGCAGGAGGAATTTGTTTTTGCCATGCGTGCGCAAGGGTTCCATCATTTGCAGCGCCTTTGCCTCCGGTTTCACGCCAGATACCCTTCAGGCTTTCTGCACGACAGGGTTTTTATTCAGTCTATCTGCGCGATAGGCAACCTGATGTCCAGTTTCTTTCTGCAGCTTTGCGTCTATATACCCGGAATGATCTTCTCTCTGGTGTGGTGCTTCTACCTGAGCGTGCCGATGACACTGGTGATCCTGGCAGGCGCGATCTGTTTCGTGATCACCGCCCGCATCATGGGCCCCCGTCTTCACGAGCGCACTCTGGAATGCACTGAGGCGCACAATTGGATATGCCACTTCATTCAGGACCGCCTTCGCGGAAACAAAACCATTCAGGCTTTCGCGCTGGAGGATCACGTTGGTGAGGACTTCAATGAGCGCGTCTATTCTGTCCAGATGAAGTATGTTCGCGCGAGTATTGAGCGGCTCGGGCTGGGTTTCATTACCGAGGGTCTGGGCTATTTGGTTACGGGTGGGATTATGCTGATAGGAGCCTACGCATGCCTGCGCTGGCGCGAAGAACCGGGCACGCTCGTGGCCTTCATCAGTTACCAGGCGCAATTCGTCGGCCTGATCTCCGGCCTGACGGCACTCTACGGGCAGATCTCTGCGACAAGGGCCGGGTTTGATC
>JBAXMA010000366.1:0-3850 GCA_037134535.1 bacterium | reverse complement strand
TACTTGTGCTGTCCGATCCCGGCTTTTCCCCGCGTGTCAAGACGGAGAAGCCGGATGATCATCATGGCGACAGAGCATCTGATTTTATGCCGGTGGCCATCGAACCCGCAGCCAATGAGACTGTCGCTGTGCTGAGGAAGCTGATTCTTGACGCCCAGGCTGTGCTTGAGAGCCACCCCATCAACAGACGCCTCGCAGCAGAAGGTCGTGCAGCGGTCAACGGCATCTGGCCTTGCGGCGGCGGAAGAGCAGGGGCCATAATGTCGCTAAGAGACAAGTACGGCATATCGAGCGCCGTTATTACGGCAGTGGATGTGATTAAGGGGCTTGGACGATGCCTTGGAATGGACATCATCGACGTGCCCGGTGCCACGGGGTATATTGACACAAACTTCGAGGGGAAAGCCGATGCTGCAATCAAGGCTCTCGGCACGCACGATTTTGTTTATCTTCATCTTGAAGCAATAGATGAGGTGTCGCATGAGAAGGATCTTCAGAAGAAGATCAAGGCAATAGAGGATTTTGACGCCCGCATCGTCGGCCGGGTGCTTCCAGCTATAGGCGCGGAGGTTAATGCGGCAGTGCTCGCTGATCATCCGGTGCCGGTCCGTATCGGCCGGCATACCCGCAAACCCGTGCCGGTTTCTGTTCGCATGGCTGGCAGCGGTTGTGACGGCGTGATACGGTATGATGAGATATCCTGTCTGAAAGGCAGTCTTGGGGCCATGCATGGTCCCGGCCTGATGGACCTGCTTTTTGGTAGCATACGGCCTTAGAAGGGACCTGATTGCTCAGACCCTGAAGTGTTTCACGGTCATGACATGGCCAGGCAAAGGCACTCGACATTCGTCCGTCCATTCCATGGAGTAATCAATCCGGAGACTTGTTGTGACAGACTTAAAAATACAAAGACAAGTTACTTTCATTGTGGCCGGAGTCGCGTCATTTGCCGTGCCTTTCATGGCTTCGGCGATAAATGTCGCGCTGCCATCCATTGGAACTGAATTCTCTTTGAGCGCGGTGGCTCAGGGCTGGATTGTGACTGCCTATATTCTTGCTACCGCTGTCGGTCTTCTTCCGGCCGGTCGTATTGCCGACATGGTTGGCAAGAAAGAGATATTTGTGCTCGGGATGGCGGTGTTTGCGCTTGGCTCAATGGTATCCGCTTTGTCAACGTCCTATGCAGTACTTCTGGCAAGCCGGATTGTTGCCGGGATTGGATCTGCAATGAGCTTTGCGACGGGTACGGCTATCCTTATGTCGGTCGCTTCGTTGCAGGAGAGGGGCAGGGTTCTGGGATGGAATGTTGCGGCGGTCTATATCGGACTTTCCCTCGGCCCGACGCTGGGAGGGATAATTATCCACGAGCTTGGCTGGGAGTGGGTGTTCGGTATTGGTGCTCTTGCGGGACTGCTCACAGTGGTGCTTGCCGCATGGGCATTGAAGCGCGAGTCTGCGGATTCCAGGGGTGAATCACTTGACGTGACTGGAGCCATGTTCTGGTGTGTTGCGTTGATCGGTCTGTTGTATGGCCTCACCAGATTGCCGATGCCGCTAGGAATTGCGCTCGTGGGACTGGGTTCTTTTTGCCTTGCCGCGTTTGTGTGGTGGGAATACCGGTCGAAGAGTCCCCTGCTCGATGTAAGCGCCTTTTCCCAAAACCCGGCTTTCATCTTCTCGAATCTGGCGGCACTGATCAATTACTCGTCAACAATGGCGGTAGTGTTCCTGCTTAATCTCTATTTGCAGTACCAGAGGGGGCTGACTGTGCGACAGGCTGGCTTGATTCTGGTCATACAACCGATCGTTATGACGATTGTTTCGCCGATCTCGGGCAGACTATCCGACCGGATCGCTCCTGGTAAGCTGGCCTCGACAGGCATGGCGCTGACCGTGGTGGTGCTTGTTGCTTTTTCGTTTCTGGGGCGGGACACCAGTCTTTGGCTTCTGGGCGCCGGTCTCGCGGTGCTCGGGTTGTGTTTTGGCCTGTTCTCGTCTCCGAATATGAATGCCGTAATGAGCTCTGTGGGGAAGAAACATTACGGTGTGGCATCGAGCACTCTCGCAACCATGAGAGTTGTCGGGCAGGCTTTGAGCATGGGTATTACAACACTGATAATGGCATTGTACCTCGGTTCGGCGAAGATCACTCCGGATAATCTTCCTGCATTCATGAGGAGCATGAGAGTTGCGTTTGCGGTTTCTGCAATTCTGTGCGTAGCAGGGACTTTTGCATCCATGTCTCGCGGGCGGGCGAAGGCAGAGCCCTTAACGTCCGGGGGCTGAAGGTCTTTCCCTTTGTTGCCTGTTGGCCCGATCAGAACGGGATGAGTTTGCGGATTGTATCTGCGAGTGCTTGCACGTCAGTCTGATCCAGTCGCAGCAGTACAGAAGCCCAGCGATGGGTCATGTTGCCTTCCAAGGTGGGCGGTGGACGATGCTTGAAAAGATTGTCGAACGCCCATCGTCTTTCCCTGTATTCGTTCTGGATGTGAATGAAGCGCGTCATGAACGCATTGATATAGACTTCGGCAAACTGTTCAGGCTGTGACACGAGTTTGCGACGCTCTATAATCGGCAGCGCGTATGCGTATGCGTACTCATCGAGGCTGTGATCGTAGTAGTGAAATGCGCCGGTATGGTCTGCAACGACTATGGTCTGAGGAATTCCATGTTTGTTAGCGATGACTATCTCATCCCCGTCGTCGAAAAGGACTCCCTTGCGAATGTCTCCGAGACTGGAGCGTCTTTCAGCCTCCAGCATCAAGTCGTCGCCACGTCCCACTATAATGTTGGTTGCTGCTGCTTCGCCGAGCAGGTGACTGAACGCAAGCGCATAATCGTCGCTGGCAAAATTCCCGCCCGGAATCTTCTGCGTGGCGATGCCGCTGACGTACTCGCGTTCGAAGTAGTGCGACTGTATTGTTCGCCCGTCGTACTGTTTTGCCGAACCATGGTATGCCTCGTTCATTGTCCGAGTGATCAACCAGCTTGGGAGATTCATTCCCAGCTGACGGCAGGCAAGCCGCCGGTCCAGAATGTATTCGGTGTATTCCTCGGTCTCTTCTATGGCCTTCAGCAGGTCTTCTCCCTTGTCCAGTCGATGTGCCACGCCCCATTTCTGCAGCCGTATGATCCGGACCCGCGCCCCGTCAGATTCGCGCCGTTTCATATCCACGATGTAGACGCCACGCCATGTGTTGTCTATCGGTGACTGGCTCTGTAACGCCCGGTCAGACATTGAGCTCTCGATGCGTCCGAGGTTGATGTGCTCCACGTCAGTGTAGTCCCTGTTAAAATTGAAAATTAGATTCCGCGCTCTCCAGTCGCAGAGCTTGGGATACTCGTCGTAGCCTTGGACATCGTCTTTGTCGTCAAAGACCCGGTCCCATATCACCTCCCCATCCTGTATCATTGCCCCCGGGAGCCATCTGATCTGCAGGTAGAATTCGGGACTGAGGTCCTGAATGATGTTTTCCACCCGTGTTTCATCGGGATGGGCAATCAGGGTGGAGAACATTAAATTGAGCCATTCCAGATGATCGGTATCATCTTTTCGCAAGTTTGCTGGCACGGCGTCATTGAACTTCTTGAGCAGTTCATTGAACCACAACTGAATTGTTTCGGGTGAGGCATGGATGAAATCGCGATCCTTGAAGCCGGCGGCACTGAAGGATGGGCCAGCTGCGAAAAATGCTATCTCACGATAGCCGCCCAGGTTGTACCGGTTTGAATGGTTTGCGATTTCCTGCAGGTGATCGGCAAGCGTGCCGCGATCCAATTGCCGGAGTTTCAGAAACTCCTCGAACGTAAGATAACGCGTGCCTGTCAGCTTGTTATAATAGTAGAT
>JBAXMA010000365.1:0-3855 GCA_037134535.1 bacterium | reverse complement strand
GCAGAAGCCTGGCGATCTGCCGGTTTATAGGTCGCGCGATCAGAAGTGAGCCGTTCGCATTATGGCAGTTTGTGCTCTCGCCGTCGGCTGAAGAGCCGCTTGATTTGCTTGAAGCCATGATTGCTGAGATAGATAAAGTTCCTCCCGGCTATCTTGATCGATCGATGGTTGCGACCGGCAGCAGGGCATCACGACGGATTCTGATTCTCCTGCGCCCCGGCGTACGTTATGACAGGGAGTGGATTGACGCTGTTGAGGGGTTGCTCGGTCAGGAATTCCACTAACTGGCGCGCCAATCTTCGGCATACAGATCGTCAGAGGCTTGAATCAGGCCACAGAATTGAGACTCAATCACTGGGTAATCAGATGGAAAGACTGATACTGGCCCGCCCGCAACAATGCGACGCGCCAGCCTCTCTTAGTGCGTGGCGTACCTGGCAGGACTCGAACCTGCAACCCCTTGATTCGTAGTCAAGAGCTCTATCCAATTGAGCTACAGGTACTTCGTCAATGTTTGCAAGGGTTTTCTGATACCCTCATTTTCCGTGCTTGACGTTCCTGACAGTTTATGACAGGATACGGTCGAAATATATGAAACGGCGTCGTTGAGTGACGCTGATACTGTCAGAACTAAGGAGTTCAAATGCATAAGGGCCCGAAGATATACGAACAGAGCACCGTAGTCAATGGGAAGTGTTACGAGTGTTTCATTCTGGCGTACTACGAGCAGGACGGGCACCGGGTCCGGCGATCATTCCCCAGCAAGGCCGAAGCTGAGGCAGCCCTGCGAGAATGGCAGGACAAACAAAAGGCGCACGTCGAAACACAAAAGATCCTTGATAAGAAGATCGGCAGCAAGGCGGCTAAGCTGGGGCCGGATGATCTTCTTGACGCCGTCAAGGGACTGGACATATTGAAGCGCCTGGCAACCATTGAAGATGCTGCAACATTCTATATGGCTCACAATCAGCCACACGGCGGGAAGAAACGGATTGCTGATGCAGTAGCAGAGTTCTATCAGGCAAAGATCGATGACAATTGCAGACCATCTACAGTTGCGAGCTACAGGAATATGACGGGCAGCTTCGTCAAGGACATGAAAGACCGCTACACAAACGAAATCACGTTGCTTGTTCTCAAAGAATGGCTGGCAAAGAGAAAGTTTACCCGCACAACGAAGGCGGCATATCTGCGGCATATCGGCGCGTTTCTCTCCTACTGTGTAGAGCATGGATATACAGCGGAGAATCCCGCGCGGTCAAAGCAGTTGAAACCCGCTAAAGAAGATCGGCACCTGGTGACGTACTTGACAGCCAGTGACACAAGCACGTTGCTGAGCAAAGCAACTGAGCACTACCCGGCTATGGTGCCATATCTGGCAATCAGTCTCTTTGCTGGACTGCGGCCGGTCGAGATTCACGGCGCTCATTCTGGGCATGGTCCGCTTGACTGGCGCGATATTGATTTGACGAAGTGCAAGATTGTGGTGCGACCAGAACAGGACAAGATCCGGCGCGGGCGCAACGTGACTATCAGTGACAATCTGCGGGCGTGGCTCATGCCGTACAGGAGAGACTCGGGACCAGTCTTCTATCAGCGGGCGCAACTGCATGGCGTTGTCAGGAAGAGCGCTGTCAAATACAGCAAGGACGTGCTTCGTCATAGCTTCGCAACGTGGCATTGTGCATTGCACCAACACGAAGGCAAGACAGCCTGCGAGTTGGGAGACACCCTAGAGACAGTCAGGAAGCACTACGTCAACAGCATGGTGGACAAAGACGACGCCGCGGCATATTGGAGCATTGCGCCTGTACAGGCAGACAAACAGATGTTGAGTATTGAGAAGACGGCATAAAGTGATTTGCCGCTGACTAGCTATCAGCGGAAGTCCTGGGGGTTGCTGGCCCTATTCCGGCACCCCTGGGCATTCAATAGGGGAATGAACATGAAGACGAAAGAAGTAAAGACAGAGAAAATTGCCGCGGCGACTACGGCCGCTGTGAAATCGGCATGGAGTGCGTTTCTTGCGAGCGAAAAGGGGGCCGTGTTGAAACGACTGACACCGGCAGACTTGCGCCGCCTGGGTGAACTTACTGGCAGAGCATTGACACCCGCTGAGAGTACAGAGAAAGAAACGCTATTGCTCCGTCTGGAGAAGTGGGGCGAATTCCGTGACATTGCCGGGACTGTCTTCCGAGATAGTGACGGCAGACCGCCTTTTACGGAGCGCCGATTGCAACGCGTGGCCCGTGTCCGGACATGGCAACGAAAACGTGATAAAGACCAATTCGAGCGAGTGCTGTCTGCTGTCGAAGCGCGCGGAAATGTTTTCGCACGTTGCGGTGACTTGTGGCTTGTTTCATTTGGCGGGCAACGGTCACCGCTCATGGAAGACAAAAAGGGCATGGCATATATTCACGCGCTGCTGACACAAAATGACGGCGCGCGGAAAGGCGAAGGGCTGACGCCGGCTGAGTTGTGCGGCGAGGTGAACTTGTCACCGCTGGGATTACAACCTGCCGCGGAGCAAGGCGAGGACACGCCAACGCCGGGAACCGTGGCCGATGGGCGATCAATAGACCACGCCGACGAAATGGAGCGCCGCCGATATATGAGAGATCCGGAGATTCAAAAGCATCTGCGTGAGTTGAAAGACAATCTCCGCGACGCAATAGCAGACGGTGACGCGCTGATAGCCACACACATACGGCGCAAACTGCGGGAATATGGCGAGGGCGATCCGAGCGGAACACGAAGACCACGCGACAAGAGAACGGAACGGCCGCGCGATGCGGTCCGGCGTGCAATAGAGCGTGCTTTGTCTGAAATCAGAAAGCGGCATCCGCGCGCCGCGGCGTATCTGACAAAGCACCTAGAAACAGAGCGCGCCCGCTGGCATTACACGGGGGAAAGTTGGACAACATAGCACACTGAAAAACACCACTAAGGCGGGGCCGGTTGGCAAAAAGCTGACTGGCCCCTTTTTTTGCTCTTTTTCGGGGCGGGACATGAAATGTCCGGCGTTACTTCTACATCTGCAAGTAACAATGAAGGAGCAAATGACATGAATAAGTTGCGGGAGAAACGAAACAAAGCCGGGCTGACTGCCTTTGTCCTGGGCAATCTGGCAGGAGTGCACGAGTTAAGGATTTACACACTTGAACGTGAACGTGTGCCACCGCGCGAAGGTGAGGCGGGACGGTTGGCTGCTGTGTTGAATACGACGGCGGGCAAATTGTTTCCTGAGCATTATTCCGATGAGCCGAAAGGGGGCGCAAAGTGAATGTACTACTGAAGGACATCGAACAGGACACTTCAATTCAATGCCGTGCAAAGATCGATCAGTCCGTCGTCAATGACTATGCAAATCGTATGGGCGAGGGCGACAAGTTTCCAGACGTGATCCTATTCGGCACGAAAGAAAAGTGTTGGATCGGTGACGGCTGGCACCGGGTTAAGGCTGCCCAGGCGATAGGAGCAGTTGACATCCCTGCCCAGCTACATGAGGGCGGACGTACAGAGGCATTGAAACATGCACTAAGTGCTAACGCAACGCACGGCAACCGGCGGAGCAATGAGGATAAGGCACGTTGTGTGGTAATCGCCCTGGCGGAATTTGGCAAGTTGTCTGATGCGGCCATAGCTCAGATGTGTGGTGTTGATGATAAGACCGTTGCCGGTCGTAGGCCTGCCAGGTTCGGAATTTCCGAACCTGAAAAGCGGATAGGTAAAGACGGCAAAAAGTACCCGGCCAAGAAGACGAAGGCTGCAACTCAGTCAGCAATAATGAAGCACACAATGGAAGTAATAGGGGAAGCACTAGGGGACATGTGCGGCGATGACGAACCAGAGGCC
>JBAXMA010000364.1:0-3863 GCA_037134535.1 bacterium | reverse complement strand
GTCATCTTCGCAGTGAGCAGATAGGCGCCGGCTTTTTTGAGAGGGGTCTGAATGGTAATCCGTTTGTCGAAATGCATGATCCGTGGCTTGAGGTCCAGATCCCATTCGGCAACCTGCTTCTCAACATACTTAGTTTGGTTGCCTTCGACGAGGCGGTAGCCGATGTTCTGGACGTCCATGTTCTCCCAGTTCAAGTCGCCCGGGTTGGACTTCAGGTACTCTTTGACATCGTCGAGGAGTTTGCGGACATTGATTTCCTGGGCGGTGAAATGGACTTTGGTGCCGTTCCTGAACCTGAAATCGATGCCGGCTTCTTTGCCGGATGAATAGGTCATAACCGGTTCAAACTGTCCCCAATTGCCCAGGATTTGCTCAACTCGCTCGTTCCGGCCGGCTTTTTGCCAGCAATCGGCAGCCTTGTCGTACTGTCGTCTGTTTTCAAAGATTTCACCAAGGCGGTCGTTTGCGCCGAGTTTGCGGTATATGGCTATGAAGTTGACGTCTTCGGGGAGCTTGAAGCGTTTGACTCCCGTCGCGAGCCTTGCGATTGTTTCATCTTCGCCCAGAGTATGCAGCTGGTACATGCTGCCGGTTTCGGTCTTTTCTTCTTCTGGGTCCCTGCCGCGGAAGTAGTTGCCGTAGTCGGCAATTGTTTCTACTCCGAACTGATGGTGCAGAAATTCCGCATACTGGGTGAGAATCGTGGAGCTGGTGCCGGGATCGAGTTCCATTGCCTGCAGCAGCATCCAGCGCCATCGCTCGCCATCGCTTAGTGATGCAGCCCATTGTTTGGGAACTTTGTGAAACACCGGGTTGGCTTCTTTGTCAACAGGAGCGCCGCGTGGTGAGTTTCCGCCGTAGTCTCCGCGCCAGTAGCCCTCCTCGTAGTCAGGCAGCTTTGACAGATCGGTCAGGTATTGAAGGCGCCATGCATCCTGATAGCCGCGGTAACCCATCAGCATCTGTGCGTACTCAAGGTAGAAACTTGCAAGACTGCGTTTGAGATTCTGGTCGGCGCCTGATGCCGCAGAGGCGATCTCGACAAGGGATCTGGCCTGCTCCATCAACTGGAGTGCACGGCACCGGTCGCGCTCAAAGCTGTTCACGTAACGACCGCCTCCGCGGTGAGGACCGCGCTCAAACTTGCCGGCTATGATTGTGCCGTAGTGCTGGGCTCCGAACAGGCTCTGGCCGGCCGCGTAGAGGATTCTCCAGTTGTTGGAATGAATGCCTACGAGCTTCTCTCTGAAGTCGTCGCTTTCATTATCCCTGTTCAATGCCTGAAGGCAGGTGACTGCCATGAGCATGTCGCTGCCGGCCAGGGATGGGTCATTCTTCTGGTCGACAGCGAGTGGCTGCCAGATCTCGAGGGCATCCTTGTAGTTGCCGTCGTTGTTAAGTTTCTGCGCCTTCTTCCGGAGATCGGCGGAAGAGGAGGGTTCTATGAGTTGTGCATTCGCGATGGCAAGCAGCGTCAGTAAAGCCGCGCCCGCGACGAGTCCTTTCTGTTTCACCTGAGCAACTGCCTCTGGTCTACTTTCCGGATGCCTTCGGCTTATCCTCGGGCTTGACGTCCTTCGTCATCTTTCCAAGGAACTCAGGCATTTCCAGTCCGACCTGTTTGGCCACTTCATGCATCGGGGGGAGGGCGCCCATGATCTTCTTGCCGAGATCGGTCATTCCACCGCCCTGTCCGCCGCCGTCCCACACCACAATCTTCTCAATCGGCAGATCCTGAATGGCCTGCGCCTGAACATGGGCTACTTCAACAAGTTTCTCGATGAGCAGCAGTGCTGCTGCCACCTGGGGATCACCAGCGGCCTGGACGAGGTTGCGATAACCCACCGCCTTGCCATCCAGCACGGCCTGAACGCCCTCGCCTTCTGCGGTCATCTTCGCGATGATGGCCTCAGCCTGGCCCTTGGCGATGAGCACGGATTGTTCACGCTGGGCGTCAGCTGCAATGACGACCTTCTTCTTGTCCGCTTCTGCAGGTACAACGATTTCAGCGTTCAGGCGCGATGCCTCGCGAAGTGCGCGTGCATCTTCAGCCTTCTTCTGCGCATTTTCCTGAGCTACGCGGATTGCGCCGTCAGCTTCTTTAGCTGCCGAGTCACCCTTGTTACGCGACTCTTCTTCCGCCACCTTCTGTGTGGCACGGTAACGGGCTTTATTGGCGTTTGCGTCGGTTTCGGTGTTTACCGCTTCGGCATCGAGAGTGGCAACGCGCTGCCGCTTGTTACGCGTGGCGTTCGCCTCGCCGATTTCCGCATCAGCGTTGGCGGAAGCTACTGCAACGCGCTGATCGCGGTTGCGCTCAGCCACACCCATCTGTCCGCGCTTTTCCTGCTCGGCTACATCGACATTGGCCTGGTTGATGGCTTCGGCAGCCGCCTTCCGGCCGATTGCCTTGATGTAACCGGATTCATCGTCCAGGTCGCGGATGTTGACGTTGATTACGGACAGCCCGACTTTTTCAAGTTCGACCGCTACGGCTTCATTGACTTTCCCCATGAAAGCCTGGCGATCGCGGTTGATGTCTTCAATCCGCATTGTAGCTATGACAGCGCGCATCTGGCCGATGATGATGTCTGTGGCGAGAGTCTGGATCTGCTGAGTAGCCAGTCCGAGCAGACGGACGGCTGCATTCTGCATTATTCCGGGTTGATTCGAGACTGCGGCGGTTACTGTTGTCGGCACGGACACACGGATGTTCTCCTGAGACAGCGCATTTGACAGGTCGATTGGCACGACGAAAGGCTCCAGATCGAGGTAGTCATAGGCCTGGAAGAGGGGCCAGACGAAAGCCGCGCCGCCGTGTACGCACTTGGAGGCACCGCCGGCAGTCTTTCCGTAAACGACAAGGATCTTATTTGATGGGCAGCGCTTATACCGGCGTGCGAATAGCATCAGGATGCTGATGAATATTCCGAGTACAATCAGTCCAAGCCACAAGGATGGCGGAACGCCCAGGTCTGGAGCCTTAGGGCTCATTTGTGCAAAGAGTGTATACGCTAGACTGCTCATGGTATCGTATCCTTTCCTTTTACTTCAGCTTCTCTACTTCAATCGTGTTCTGACCCGCAACACGCACAACTTTTACAGGACTTCCGGCTGGTATGGCAACACCGCCTGTCGCGCGTGCCTTGAAGTGCGTTGTGGCGTTACCGCACAGGACGCGCACCTCGCCTGTCCCGTTGACGGGAATGTCCAGGTGCACAGTTCCCTCGGTTCCGACACAGGATTCAAGGTTCAAGTTGCCTGACGATGTTAAACGGCGCATTGCGTAGAGCAGGCCGGAGACGATCAGGAGGGCAGCCACACCCCAGAGCACCGCATATACGAGCGATAGCGAGACCGGAGTGCCATGGCTCATGTAGAGAGCGCCGCCCCATGAGAACAGAGTGAGAAAAGCGAGGATGGAGTGGACGCTCAGGAGCTTGAATGCGGCAATTGTGTCGCCGGCATCAGCCGGTGTGCTGTGTTCCCAGGATGCATCGACATGTGTGTCGAGGGGGACATCGCCCCCGGCAAGGCCGATGAGTGACATAATGAACTGCAGCGCGAAAAAAAAGCTGAAAAAGAAGGCCGCGCCGAAGAACCAGTGATTAAGAGCACCAAGTTCCTGCCACCAGACTGTCCAAGTTTCCATATTACTCCTTCCGCACTACTGATGCGCATTTGAAGCTGCAGTGCGATTAAAACACAGGCAATAAGGACAGAGCAAATTCCACCAATGCGTCACTATACGCATCACATTCACCGCCTGCAAGCTGGAAAACACCCTGCCAACGGGCCGTTCTCAGGGCTGTGTCAAGAAAGGCAATCAAGCTCATTCCGCGGCTCGGCGGGACGCCTCGCCC